>JALTKX010000062.1 GCA_027006055.1 Calditrichia bacterium
TCATAAAGGGCACATCCAGGCGGCCGCTGAGCAAAAAATCGTCAAAAGCATATTTAAAGGGTTTAAAAGATTCGATGTCCGATTTTAAAAAGTAGCTTTTGTTGTAATCCAGTATTTCCAGCAGATTTGTATAAACCTGAGCGGAGAGGCTGTCGTTCAAATCCAGTTGCCGGTAGTGGTTGCGTAGCAGAATTTGCGTAACCAGTTGGGTAACGCGCGGATGTTGCGGTTCCGGCTGCAGGGCCGTGTATTTAATGGCGGCCTCGCCCGCGGGGGCCAGGCGTCCCAGGAAAAGAATAAACGTAAGAACAATAAGGTGAATGCGTTTCATGTCGCTCCAGGTTGTGTGATCTGACAGGTAATTAACCCGGCCGGCCGCGGATGGTTCCGGTGGCGCGCCCCGCGCTTTTCCCCCCGGGGATTCCGGCAGGGGAACACGGCGGTTTATCCCGGGCGGCCCGGGATAAAAAGTTTATATGCTGATCGTCCAACTTAAAGTAAATCTGAAAAAATAAAAAATATTAACGGCTCGCTTCAAAAAAAATGAATGTCCGGGGGCGTAACTTTTTGCCACGGCCTCCGTAATAGAGGAGGTAAGCCTATTAAAATCGGAGAAGGTTATGCGGCACGGATTAGTCACTCTTTTATTGGTTTTCCTTTTGGGTGAAGCGCTTTTTGCCCAAAACTATCACCGTGATTTAGCGGATCTGGAAGAACGGGTTCAGGAAAAATACTTTGATACCTCGCTGCCGTTGTTCCGCTATGAGGGCGATACGGAGATCGTCGGCGGGGAAACCGTGGAGGGCAATGTGCTGGTGGCCGACGGGGATTTACTGCTAAGGGGCCGCGTTACGGGCAGCGTACTGGTTTTGTTTGGCAAGGTTATGCTGGAAAAAGAGGCCCGCGTGGATGGCGACGTGATTGCCGTAAGCGGACAAATCCGTCAGGCGCGCGGCTCGGTGGTTAGCGGCAACCAGATTGAGACAAAGGCTAAAAATTTTATGCCCGATAAGAATTGGGCCCGGCGTTATGAAGAGCAGGATGAAGAAGAGTTGGAAGGGGACTGGGACGAGGATGGCGACTGGGAATGGTCCAGACGCTTTCACGGCGCATACAGCACCCTGCCATTAAAAGAGATAGATGATGACTTTAAGTTCAGTTATAACCGCGTGCAGGGCTTTTTTGCCGGCATCAGGGTTCCGGAGTCCATAGGCAGCGGCAATGACTATGTGGATGTGCACGGCTTTATCGGATACGGTTTTTCCGATTATAAGTGGCGCTACGAAGTGGGGCTGACCCGCTGGTTGTTTGACCCGCGCACCTACCGTTTTGAGCTGGGGGCAAAAATCTATGACCGCATGGACACGCAGGACGGCCTGATGATTTCCGATATGGAGAACTCTCTTTCCGCTTTTTTCCTGCATCGCGACTATGTGGATTTTTTCCGCAGAAAGGGTTTTGAACTGCACGTCAGCCAGAACTGGACCATTTTTCTGCGTGGCATGCTGGCCTACCGCAGCGACACCTATTCCTCGGTAAGACCCAGCACCGACTGGGCCCTGTTTGGCGGCAAGCGCAGCTTTGGCCCCAATCCGGCCATCACCGACGGTTTGATGCGCAGCGTTTACGGCGAGCTGTACCTGGATACACGGGACAACAAGGAGCTCCCCTCCGCGGGCTGGTATGCCCGCCTGGGGCTGGAAACCTCCAGCAGAGGAGCGCTTTCCAGCGATTTTTCCTTTAACCGCTATCAACTGGATGTGCGCCGCTATCAGCGCCTGAGCCGCGGCGAACGCCTGGATATACGCCTGATGGCCGGAACGTCGGAAGGAGAGCTGCCCCTGCAAAAACTGTACAGACTGGGCGGTTTAAGCACCCTGCGCGGTTACAACAATAAAGCGTTTCAGGGCGATCGCATGCTTCTGGCCAACATCGAATATGTATACAGCCCTTCCGGCAGGCACGGTATTCTCTTTTTGGACAATGTGAGTTATATTGCCTTTTTCGACGCCGGCCGCGCCTGGTACCGTTCCGCGGATCAGAAAAAATGGTCGGACGGCTTTAGCGCCTTAAAATGGCGGGAGCTGCAAACGGACGTGGGGCTGGCCCTGAGCTTTGAAAAAGGTAAATATCGCTTTAGCATGGCCAGGCGCCTGGATACCGGCAAAAGCCCGTTTGTGTTTGCCTTTAGAATGGTAAAACCCTTTTAATGGATTATATTATGAAAAAACTACTGATACTCGGCATGATTCTGCTGCCTGTTTTTATCCGGGCCGGTGATGAAACGGTCTCCATAAAACACGTGGAAGATGCTCAGATTAAGATAGCGGGTTTTACGCTGAACAGCGACAAAACGGTAAAGATCGAGGCCCTGGGCGCCGGCGGTAAAAAAGAAATTAAGCGCATGCATACCTTCCAGCAGGACCCGTTTAATTTGTTCGCCTATGCCTGGATTATCGACGCCCATAGCCGCAAGCTGGTATGGCGCATGACGGTGGATAACACCAAGGACGACTGGTGGGATAAATGGAACCGCGTCTTTAAGGGTGAGGTCTCGCTTAAAAAGGGAGAATATGAACTGTACTATTCGGCGGTGAAACCGGCCATGTCCAGCGGTTTTTTGAGCTTTGAACGCCTTTTGGATATGTTGTTTGGCGACGAGGACTGGTGGGACGAGCAGGTGCGAAAATGGCATGTAACCGTAAGCGGCGTGGATGCCGTATTAAGCGAGGACGCGGTGTTAAAATATCAGCGCGCCTACCAGGATAAGGCCATCGTGGCGCTTACCGAAGTGGGCAACGGCGGATATGAAAAACGGGGCTTTAGCCTGAAAAAACGGCTGAAGGTGAACATCTATGCCCTGGGCGAGGGCTGGGAAAATGAGATGTTCGACTATGGCTGGATTGAGGATATGGGCAGCAGGCAGAAGATATGGCGCATGCGCGAAGCCAAAACCGGCCATGCCGGCGGCGCCATAAAAAACCGTTCCATCCGCGATCAGATTATGCTGGAACCGGGGGATTACATGGTTTATTACCGCAGCGACGCCAACCATTGCAGCGATCACTGGAACGCCAATCCTCCCTATGATCCCAACTTTTGGGGCATCATGGTTAGCGCGGCCGATGATGACTATGATCCGTCCATAATTTCGGAATATACAATGGAGACGCTCGAACCGGTATTGCAACTGATCCGCATGGGGGACGACGCCTACAAGGAAAAAGGGCTGGTGGTTAACGAAGACGGTCGCTTCCGCATATTCGCCCTGGGTGAGGGGCGCGGAAATGAAATGTATGACTATGCCTGGATTACGGACGCCAAAACAGGCAGGGATGTTTGGCGCATGAAATATCGCGATACGGAACCCGGCGGCGGCGCTTCCAAAAACCGCCTTTTTGACGGCGTGATCGATCTGCCCGCCGGGGAGTACATTGTTCACTACCGCACCGACGACTCCCACTCCTATGAGGAGTGGAATTCCGCGCCGCCGGATAACGGGAAGATGTGGGGCATTACCATCTATCCGCTGGAAAAGGACCAAAAGGCGGAAACGGCCGATGTGGGCCGCCTGGCTCCGGAAACCATTATTGCCGAGCTGACCCGCGTGCGCGATGATGAACATCTGCGTAAAACCTTTGAAATAAAAAAACGGACCCGTGTGCGCATCATAGCCCTGGGCGAGGGCGACTGGGATGAGATGTACGACTTCGGCTGGATCGTCAACAACGAAACCCGGCGCAAGGTGTGGCGCATGCGCTACCGCAATACCGACAGAGCGGGCGGGGCCTCTAAAAACCGCAAGGTGGATACCGTGATCACCCTGGAGCCCGGTTCCTACACCGTGCATTACGTTACCGACGACAGCCATTCCTACCGCGACTGGAATGCCTCCCCGCCCGATAACCCGAAGATGTGGGGAATAACTTTGTATAAAATTGGCGATTAACCGGAGGTCAGTATGACAAGATTCTTTAACGTTTCACTTGCTTTTAGCCTTGTTTTTACGGTGTTGGGTTTTGCCCGCGCCGAAAAGATCGTCCATGAGGAAGTGAAAAAACTGGATACCGAGGGCATTACCCGGCTGGCGGTGGAAAATATAAACGGCAGCGTGGAGATTGAGGCCTGGGATAAAGATTACATCGAAGTGCGGGCCCGTAAAACCATCTACACCGATGATGAGGAATCCGGCGCCGAAATGCTGCGGGAACTCAGGGTGACCATGGAAAAAGAGGATGAGGCCTGGTATGTTTCCACCGAACGTCCCGGAAAAAAAGAGCGCCACTATAACGGCTTTTTTAACTGGCTTTTCGGCCGGGGCAGCTCCGGTTACTCGGTGAATTATGAAATATATGTGCCGGATAAGCTCGATCTGGATATACACTCTACCAATGGCTCACTAAAGGTTTTTGGGGGTATGGGACGCATGCGCCTGGAAACCACCAATGGGAAGATCGTGGCCGAGGATGTGCGCGGCTCCCTGCGTTGTAAAACCACCAATGGCAGCATCGTGGCCCGCCTGGATAAACTGTTTGATGATGAGATGAGTTTTAAATCCACCAACGGCTCCATTAAGCTTTTTCTGCCGGCGGACGCCAATGTGGATATTAAGGCAAGAACCACCAATGGCAGCATTAATTGCGAACTGCCCATCGAGCGCGAAGATTACAGCTCCAAGAAAAAACTGAGCGGCTCCATCAATAAGGGCGGGCCTCCGGTTTATCTTAAAACCACCAACGGCAGCATACGCATCGCGGAAAATTAATGGATCGCGGCGCATTCCCGCCAATAATTATTTGGATTACGGTCCTTGCCCCCGGGCAGGGGCCGTTTTCTTTTATCAGCGCATCAGACCGGTCATGCGTTGTAAAAAAGCCTCAACCTCTCCCACGGAAAAGTTGCGGCTCAGGCGCAGACTCTCCCGTCCCTCAACAAATATCACTATTGTCGGAACGGTAAAAATGGTGTATTGCCCGGCCAGTTGCGGCGCTTCATGGGTATCCACATAGATAAAGTCAACCTCCTCGTATTGAGCGCTCAGGGCTTCCACCTTGGGACGCAACACCTTGCACACATTACAGGACGGATAAGAAAAATAGCCGATAACGATGGGCGCCGATGTTATGGCTTTTTGAAACGTTTCAATAGTCATGGTTAAGTACTCTTGGATTTTTGTAATTATAAGCGGAAAAGGTTTTTCCGCCGTTTACTTAAATTCATTTGCGGGTATTGGGTTACATATTTTTGTCCTGTGGATAAAATAAGCCAATAAGGTTTTCTGCTTTCAGGGCAGGGTTTTCTACTAAGGTTAAAAACAGAAATAAGGTTGTTTCTCCGTGGTTGCCCACGGGCCATGTGCAATTAGCAAGGGGTGTTTGCTATAACGGTGAATCCCGTCAGAACCTGTCTTTTTCATTGTTACCCGTTTTATATTTATAAATGAACCTTATCCGCAGTGGCAAACCTTAGTAGAAAAGGAAGCAGTCCAATTTTCAAACCTTATTGTTTTCCCTGTTGTGAAAATAAGCCAATAAGGTTTTCTACTAAGGTTAAAAACAGAAATAAGGTTATTTATCCGTGGCCGACCACGGGCCATATATAAACCAATTTTATCGGGTTCCCTTACAACCGGGCAAAAGCAGAGCCTTACACATTTTCGTCCAGCTTACTCATCAACTCCTCCAGCTCCATCTGCAGTTCTTCCCAGCGGTGTTCCCTGGCCCGGATTTGCGTTTCCAACTCCTTATAACGCTTGTTGAGCCCGGAGCTAAGTGCGGCGTCGTTGTATGTGGCCGGGTCGGCCAGCTTTTCCTCCACCGTCCTGCACTCGGCGGTGAGGGCGTCCAGCTTTTTCTCTATTTCGGCGATGGCCTTGTTCAGGCGGTTACGTTCCTTGCTGATCTGCTGCCGGGCCTGGGCCTCGAGACGTTTTTGCTCCTTGGACTTACGGTTGCCCCGTTGGTCCGCCCGGACGGGCTTTTCCCCCTGGACGGCGGCGGCCTCTTCCTCCTGGCGGCTTTCGGCGCGTTTTTTCAGATAGGCGCTGTAATTGCCCATGTATTCTGTCAGGCGTCCGTTTTCCAGCACCAACACCCGGTCCACCAGCCTGTCCAGAAAGAAACGGTCATGGGAGATGAGCAGAAGGGTGCCGTCATACTCCCTCAGGGCCTTTTCCAGAGCTTCCTTGGAAGACATATCCAGGTGGTTGGTCGGCTCGTCCATAATTAAGAAGTTGGCCGGAGAGAGCAGCATCTTGGCCAGGGAGACCCGGGCCTTTTCTCCGCCGGAAAGCACGTGGATTTTTTTATTGATATCGTCGCCGCTGAACTGAAACAGGCCCAGTATATCACGCAGGCGGGTACGAAAGGAGGGGGCGGCATCTTCCTCGATCTCCTCGAAAACCGACTTTTCCAGATTCAGCGCCTGGGTCTGGTGCTGGGCGTAATAGCCGATGGAAACCCGTTCGCCGATTTTCATGCTGCCCTTTTGCGCCCGCAGTTCGTCGCAGATCAGGCGGGTGAAGG
>JALTKX010000063.1 GCA_027006055.1 Calditrichia bacterium
TTTAAGCGCACTTCAAACTGCCAGCGCTCACCTGCGTTTACCTTGCGACCGTAATACCAGCTCAGGCGAATTTTTTTCGGGAAAGCGGCCTGCGATTGCTCTGCACCATTTAATATCCGATGGCTTTCAACCTTAAATTCAAAACGCTGAACCTTGCCGCTGCTCACGGGTATATTGGAAACCTGACCGCTAACAACAATGTTTTTGCCGGCAAGTGCGTCATCTAAACGTAAAGCCAGTTGCTGCTCGGCGCGAAAAAACGAATAAACAAAACCAATCAAAAACAATAAGATAGCAAGAAAACTTAAAGTATATTGTTTTTCAAAATCAAGCCGATTACATCTGACCAGTGCCACCACACAAAGAAAAATAAACGCTGATAACAGAAAAATCACAGGTAATGCAGGCAGGCTGGCCAGCTGCTGCACAGACAACACGCCCAGCAAAAACGCCAGCGCGTAAGCAAACATCCCTGCTTTGTAATCCATTACAAAAACTCCAAAAAAAGCAAAAACACCCTGCGCCATCCCTGTGCCGGCAGTGGTCAATCAGACGAAAAAGCTTATACAGAAAGAGTCACGCAAAAGGGTTATAATCGCGCTTAACTTTTTCAGCCAGATTTATTTGATTCCCACTATAACCATGCCACGCAAGTTTTTCCAACGTTTTCTGCCTTCGCCGCAAACGATCAAAAAGAATAAAACACTGCAAATTTTTGGCGACTGGCTGCATGATCCAAACCTGTGGCATCTCAACCGACGTTCGGTCGCCGGCGCATTTGCTGTCGGCCTGTTTTTTGCGTGGATGCCGGTACCGTTTCAGATGGCACTGGCCGCAGGCGCCGCCATCTGGCTGCGCACCAACCTGCCAATATCGGTGGTGCTGGTGTGGCTGACCAACCCGGTCACCATCCCGCCGATGTTTTATTTTGCCTACCTGGTCGGCACCTGGATCATCGGCGAACCGCCAACCGACTTCAGTTTCGAGCTGACCTTCGACTGGCTGCTCAATGAACTGGCCGCCAGCTGGAAACCCTTTCTGGTCGGCTGCTTTACCGTCGCCTCAATCAGCAGCCTGATCGGTTATTTTTCAATCGACGCCTTCTGGCGTTATTCCGTTGCCAAAAAACGCGCCCAAAAACCACACCTGCGAAAAAAATGATCTGGAAACCTCACGCCACCGTCGCCGCCATCATCGAGCGCGACAACAAATTTCTCATGGTCGAAGAGCTGATTCGCGGCGAACGCCAGTTCAACCAGCCCGCCGGCCACCTCGACCCGGATGAAAGCCTGATCGATGCCGTCATCCGCGAAACACAGGAAGAGTCTGCCTGGCAGTTTATCCCGGAAGCCGTCACCGGCATCTATCTATGGAAACACCCCGGCAACGGCGAAACCTTTCTGCGCGTCGCGGTCTGCGGCAGCTGTGAAAACCACGACCCGGAGCAGGAACTCGATAAAGGCATCATACACGCGGTGTGGAAAAG
>JALTKX010000064.1 GCA_027006055.1 Calditrichia bacterium
GATGAGGATGGTTTGTAGTGCAGTCGAAGATAAAAAAGATCAAACTGCTGCTGATGGATGTGGACGGCGTGCTTACCGACGGTTCCATCGTCTACAACTCGGCGGGAGAAGAGACCAAGGCCTTTAACATTCAGGATGGCATGGGCATAACCCTGATGCGCATGGCGGGGCTTAAAACCGGCATCATCACCGGGCGCCGTTCGGCCATGGTGGAGCGCCGGGCCGGGGAGTTGAAATATGATGTGGTCGATATGGGCCATTTTGACAAGCTGCCCCGTTACCGCCATATTCTGGAACAGATGGGGCTCCGGCAGGATGAGGTGGCCTACATCGGCGATGACCTGCAGGATTTGTGCATACTTAAGCGCGTGGGCTTTAGCGTCACCGTGGCCAATGGCCGTCCGCAGTTAAAGGAGCGGGTGGACTATGTGACCGCGGCCGAAGGGGGAAAGGGCGCCGTGCGCGAAGTGATCGACCTGATTCTCTACCATCAGGGTAAACTGGATGAACTTATAAGACAGCTTGAGCAATGAACAAAAGTTCCCGTCTTTTCTTGTGGATTTTTTTAGTCGGGGCCCTGGCCCTTCAGGCGCAAACCACGCTGGCGGTTTCCCGTTTTGAAAATCATACGGGGAAAATGAAGTATGACGGCTGGGAACGCGCCTTTGCCGCCCTGATGCGCCTGCATCTGGGCAATAATGAAGAGGTGCTTATTCTGGACCGTTCACGCATGGAACCCCTGTTGAAGGAACAGGCGCTGTCGCAGAGCGGTCTGCTGGACAGTGTCCGCTCAATCGGACATTTGCTGGGGGCCGATTTTATCGTGAGTGGTTCCCTGGAGTGGGATAACGGCCTGCTGATCGTAACGGCGGATATGATCCGCGTAAAAACAGGGCAGCTTATTACGGAACAGGTCAGCGCCCGGGGCCACAGGGATAGAATGGCCGCTGTGCTGGCTCACAATCTGCTGTATCGTCTGGGGTTGGAGGAAACATACAGAACCGGAGACCGGGTGCTGAGCAATGACGTCTGGTACTGGAGCGGCGCTTTTGCCCTTAGCGGGGCCGCCGCCCTTTATTTTGACCGGCGCTATAAAGAACAATACAGCCTTTACCGGGAGACCGGTTCATTAGCCGAATTTGATAACTACTATAACAACGCCAACAATAGCCGCACCTGGAGCTATATTCTGGGCGGGGCGGCTCTGGTCAGCCTGAGCGGCGCGCTTATACGCTGGTTTAAGTCCGATAGCGAGAATGTCATCCGCGCCGGCGGCCGCCTAAAAACAGAAACATCCTTGTACATGGTACCGAATGAAACCTTTAATCTGGGCCTCGTTATACATTTTTAGCCTTTTTTTTCCGGGCTGCAGCGATCTGGAGAGAGACAATCCCCTCGACCCGGCCAATCCCTCTTCCTTCCGGGAGTCCGTGGCCGTGGCCGAAGCCTTTGTCAATACCAATCCCGCCGCGGGCGTGCCCTATAACGGAGAGGCGCTGCGGGCGCTGGACTCCCTGAAAACCATTTTCGGCGACCGGCTGCTGGTTATCCAATATCACCGTAACACACGGGATTTTACGGACTCCCTGGCCGTGGAGCCGCTGGCGGAAAGCCGCTATAGCGCCTATACCACGGAATATGACGACCGTCGCTTTAAGGGTGTACCGGATATTTTTATAAACGGACCGCGGGAACGCATTCAGGGGGCTTCCTCCGCCGCCGGCGTGTCCGACCGGGCCCTGCCGCTCATCAATGCCGTTTTAAGCGAAGAGTGCTATTTTACGATGGAAGCGGATATCCGGGCGGAAAAGGGGGGCTTTAGCGGCCGGGTACGCGTGGCCCGGCTGGGCAACCAATCCGCGGAAAACCTTTCCCTGTTATTTGTGGTGACCAGCGACCAGGGCACGGCGGGGCGCTACTCCGTTAGCGGCATGGCGCCGCCGGTGGCCGTGGACAGGTTGAGCGCCGGTAGTTACCGCGGTTTTGATTTTGAGGTCAGCGCCAGAAACGGCCGGGCGGATCGTCTTTTTATTTTGTTGATTTCCGATGATGCCGGACGTATTGAATTTGCCCTGAGCGGCGATGGCGGGGGAATATGAAAAAGAGCTGGCTTGTTATAGGATGCCTGAGCCTGCTGGCCTGCAGGCAGGTGGGAGAAATTATCGATTCCGTGGAGGCGGAAGCTCCGGTGATAAGCGCCATGGAGTTTTCCGACAGCCAGTTATTGCCGCTGGACACCCTTTTGGCCGTGGCCCGGGTCATCGATGAAAATCCCGCGCAATTAAGTTATGAATGGAAGGCCGCGGGCGGTAGCTTTATTCCGCCCACGGACAAAGATTCCGTTTACTGGATTGCTCCGCTGAGCGGCGGCAGCTATACGCTGACGTTGAAAGCCGCCAATAATTTCAAATCCAGCGAAAAGTCAAAATCCGTGCTGGTGGTTAATCCGGGCCGGCCCGTCGTTTCCATAGAAAGTCCGCGCGGCGGCAGCATTTATGTGCAAACCGAGCCCATAACGCTTAAGGTCAAGGCCTACCATGATAACGGCCTGAGTTATGTGCGGGTGCTTGTGAATGGCCGGGAACGGGTACGGGACGGCGCGCGGAGCGATAACATCTATCAGTTCAGTCTGGCCACGGACAGCCTTTCCGGCGACTATTGGCTGACGGTGGAGGCGGAGGTTTTCGGTCAGGCCGAAAACACCGGCAGGGACAGTGTGCGTGTACGCGTGGAGGGTATCATTTTAGGAAAAGGGAATAAATAATGTCGGATATTGTCGAATCGGCCAAAAAAGTTATACGCATCGAACGCGAGGCGCTGGCGGCCATGGAAGACCGCATCGGGGAGAATTTCAGAAAAGCGGCCGAGCTGATTTTAAAAAGCGACGGGCGGGTGATCATTACCGGCATGGGCAAGTCCGGCCATATCGGTAAAAAAATGGCCGCCACCCTGGCCAGTACCGGCACCACCTCCTACTTTTTACATCCCGCCGAGGGGCTGCACGGCGATCTGGGCATGGTGCAGCGCAACGATGTGGTTATCGCCATTTCCAAAAGCGGAGAAACCGAAGAGCTTTTACACATATTGCCCACCATCCGTCGACTGGACGTGCCGGTAATCGCCATGACGGGCAATCCGGATTCCACTCTGGCCCGCAACGCCTATGTGGCCCTGGATATCGGCGTCCGCGAAGAGGCCTGTCCCCATGACCTGGCCCCCACCTCCAGCACCACGGTGACGCTGGTGATGGGCGACGCCCTGGCCATCGCCCTGCTGGAAGCGCGGGGCTTTACCCCCGATGACTTTGCCCTGCTGCATCCCGGCGGCTCTTTGGGTAAAAAGCTGTTGATGAAAGTCCGGGACGTCATGGAAAGCGATGAAAAACTGCCCTTTTGCCGGGAGCGGGATACCATGCGCGCCGCTGTTATGGAAATGGCCCATAAGCGCGGTATTTGCCCTGTGGTGGATGATGATGAGCATTTGCTGGGCGTGGTAACCACGGGAGACCTTAACCGTTTGTTGGAAGTGAAGGAAGAGTTCTTTGATATTCCCGTTTCGCGGGTAATGAACCGTTCGCCTAAAACCTGCGACGTCGACGACCTGGCCGTGCTGGCCTATCAGAAAATGGAAAAATATAAAATCATCGCCATGCCCGTGTTGCGGGATAAGCGGCTGGTGGGCGTAATACATTTACATGATCTGATGCAGCAGGGGATCACGCGATGAAATACCTTTTTGTCCTGTTTTCCCTGTGGATGCTGGCCTCCTGCGCGGAGAAAACACCCCCCGCCGCCTCGGAGGATACACCCCAACTTTCCCTGCCCGATCAGGAGAGTTGGAATACCACGCTTATTATCAGCTACGACGGACGTAAGTCGGGCGTGCTGAAGGCGGCTCATGTTTTAAAGTATCTGAAAAGAAAAAAGACCTATATCCGCGACAGTCTTACGGTGGATTTCTTTGATGATATGGGCCGTCATACCTCGGTGCTGACCGCCCGGGGCGGAGAGGTGCACGATAACAGCCAGGATATGCTGGCCTACGGCCGGGTGGTGGTGGTGTCCGACAGCGGTCTGACCCTGCGCACCGATACCCTGAAATGGGACAATAAAAAGAAGCTGATCCTCAGCCATACGCCGGTGATGTTTATCACCCGCTACGACACCCTGTACGGGGACACATTTGTTTCCGACGCCCGCCTGGAGAACTATACCATCAACAACGCCAGCGGCGTATCCTACCGTAACTTTCAGGATATAGCGGAATGAGGAGCCTTCTTCTTCTGCTGCTGGCGGCCTTGCTGCCGGCCGGCGCCCAAAAGAGCGGCCGGATAGAAATTATCCACGCCGATGTAAACCAGGGCCGGATGCTGGACGGCGAGCAACTGCGCATCCTTTCCGGCAATGTGCATGTACGCAAGGATACGCTGAACCTTTTTTGCGACCGGGCCGTTTTTTACACCCGCCGGGACTTGGTGGAGCTTTCGGGTCATGTTTTTATAGACCGGGGCAGGCGCAAGCTCAACAGTGCCCGCCTGAATTATTATCCCAAACAAGATATGGCTTTTGCCTTTGGCGGCGTGCGCGTCTCTTCGGCGGAGGATACCCTGCGTTCCGGCCGGATGCGCTATGACCTGGCGCGGGATACCCTGTATGCCCGCTATGACGTGCGCTATTTTAATCCGCAAAAGAACATCCGCCTTTTTGGCGAAACGGCTTATTTTGATAAGAACCGGGAATATCTGCATCTTTACGGAAACAGCCGGGTGGTGCGGGCGGACAGCGGCAACGGCGACACCCTGCGGGTCTGGAGCGAGCATCTTTACTATTGGCAAAAACCCACGCGGCAGCTTTTTGCCCGCGACAGCGTGCGCCTGGAACAGGGAGATTTTCATGCCCGGGCCGACAGCATTCGTTATGATCTGGATAAGGAGCTGGCCTACCTTATGGGCCGGCCCCGGGTAAAGACCGGGCAAAATATTCTTAATGGCGATTATATGATTGCCGAAATGGACTCCATGGAGGTAAAGCGGCTGTTGGTGGAGAACAATGCCACGGCCCTTTCTCCGCGTGATTCGCTGTCCGCGGATCGCAACCGGCTTAGCGGCAGGCAGATCGAGCTGTTTCTTGAAAATAAAAAACCGGTGCTGATCATTGCCCGCTACAATGCCGGCTCCATTTATTTTGTGGATGCCGAAGGTGAAAGCGGCAGCAACTATGCCACGGCCGATTCCATTTATGTTTTTTTTAAACAGGGAAAACCGGATTCGATAGACGTCAGTGGCGGCGTGCAGGGAAAATACTACCCGGATGACTATAAAGGAGTGCGTAAATTTTGAACCGATCCATTCTTAGCGGCGATTCGCTGATAAAGACATACAGTAAGCGCAATGTGGTTAATGACATCAGCCTTAATGTGCGGCAGGGCGAGATCGTGGGTCTGTTGGGGCCAAACGGCGCCGGAAAAACAACCACCTTTTATATCATCACCGGCATGATCCGGCCCAACAGCGGCACGGTATCCATCGACGGCGAGGATATAACCGCCTTCCCCATGTACAAGCGGGCGCGCAAGGGAGTGGCCTATCTGCCGCAGGAGGCTTCGGTTTTTCGTAAACTGACGGTGGAGGAAAATCTTCTGGCCATCCTGGAGATGCTGGGCGTGCCTAAAAGGGAACGGTTGCAAAAAACGGAACAGTACCTGAATGAGCTGAACATCACCCATATTGCCAAAAGTCTGGGCTATCACCTTAGCGGGGGCGAGCGGCGGCGCACGGAAATTGCCCGTACCCTGGTGACCAACCCCAAGTTTATTCTGCTGGATGAACCTTTTGCCGGGGTGGACCCCATCGCCGTGGAAGATATTCAGAATATCGTTCACGGTTTAAAGAATAAAGGCATCGGCGTGCTGATCACCGATCATAACGTGCATGAAACGCTTTCGATTACCGACAGGGCTTATCTGTTGTTTGAGGGGAAAATATTAAAGGAGGGTACCGCGGAAGTGCTGGCGGAAGATGAACAGGTGCGTAAATTGTATCTTGGAGAGAAGTTCCAACTGCGCCGCTAAGCGGTGTTAACGTTCATCTGTTTTTTGTTGACGTATATAACATTTTCCTTGCCGAAAATTTTGGAGATAATCAGCGGGGATAGCTTGGGCACATTGGGTAAAACCAGGCGGTTAAAGGGAAATTTTGTATTGCGGAATAAATAGTGGCGCGCATCGCCATGCTCCAGATGATAGGCGCATTTTTGCAACAGACCGGCCATCTGTTGGGTGGATATCACGTTAAAGCGTATTTTTTTATCAAGGATCGGTTGATCGGCGTCATGGGGCAGGGGCTGGCTGCGCGCGGCGTAACTTTTTCTGTATAGCTCGATCGCTTCCCTCATATGGATCATAAGCTCTTCCGGTGAGGACGATTGGGCGTAACAGCCGCGAAGATTTTCGCATGAACCCACATAGGTGTGTCCATCGAATTCTTTTTTTATGATAACTTTCATGTTATATCTATATTTAGATGAGTCCTTGATGGAATTGAATATAGAGGTTAAACATGCTATTGTCAATTGTAGTTTTGTGACAGGAAACAAGAAAGCCCCTGTAAATTGTATTACGGAGACTGATTAAACGACAGATAGAAAATAGGTTTAATATTTTTTTAAACATGACGAAGCTAAAAATACAATGAAAACACTTCTCCTATTTCACGAATCCGTGCAGATAGCTTTTTCGCGCTCGGCGCCTCATTCGGATCAGGTCTCTTTTTCCACCTTTGACGAGCTGCCCGCGCATATTGACTCCCGGCTTTACAATGCCATTATTTTTCTTAAAAGATCCATCGATGTGGAATCCGTTCGCTATATACGCCTGATACAGGATAACGGCTTTAATCGTAAAATATATATGCTGGGAACGCCGGTTTCCGACCATGTGTACCGTATGATCGTAAAAGACGAAAAGCGCGATCTGGCCGAAATTTCCATGTTTCCCGAAGTACAGCTAAACAGTCTGATCGCCCGCAGTCAAAATCCCGGAGAACATTCTCCGAAAAAAGATGTGGCAGAAGTGCTCTTCCGGCTGGAGCATTTGCCGGCGCTGCGTATTAACCGCCAGGGAAAGGTGGTGCGCGTAAACGAGGCTTTTATCAAACATTTTCGCTTTAATCTGTTTAATCTGGAAGGGCGCCCCCTAAGCAAGCTGGTTCCGGAGTATACCGTCGAACAAATTTTAGGCCATTTTCAACAGCCGGAAGCGGTTTCCCTTTACGGAAACTGCAACTTTTTTGACAGCGATGAAAATATCATTCCCATTCGTTATACCAGTCTGCTTGTGGACGGGGATGAGCTGATCCTGACCATTGATGACCTGAGCCGGGTGGTGCGCCTTAAACGACATGCCGACCGCCTGAACCAGCAATTGGTTCAGGAACATCAGCTTTTCGACAGACTGCTGGCGGACGCCGCCGGTATCTCCGTGGAATTGATGGAACTGTTGCAGCAGGTGTTTTCGGCCGACCGCGTCTACCGCATCGCGGTAAAAAAGGAGGCGCCCAACAATCGCCTGACCACATCGATTTTATATCCGGAGCAAACCGTAAATCCCCTGCCCGGACCCTTTATACCTTATCTGCTGGATGCCTATCGTACAAATGAACTTACAATACTGCATTTCTCGGTTAATAATAAAAATCATGCCGATATTGCCCATTGGGCGCAAACGGCTGTTTTGATCCCCATTAAAAAGGAAAAGAGCCCCTTTGTTTTCCTTTTTGTGTATAATAACCACTTTGAACCCGATCCCTTTGCCTACGGACTGTTACGTTATTTGAAAAGCCTGCTGAGCGTTATGGATAAAAGCGCGCGGGAGGAGCAGGCCTCCGATTTTTTCCACGACTTTATGGAAAACGCCCGCGAAGGCATGTATAAAAGCACCATGGACGGCCGGCTGGTTTACGCCAATCCGGCTCTGTTGCAAATGCTTGGCTATGATGACCTGGAGGAGTTGCGGAACCTTAATATCGCCGAAAATATCTATGCCGACGCCCGGGATCGTAAAAAGCTGCTTGACCGTTTGAGGCAAACCGGCTATCTCGACTTTTTTGAAACCGTGTTGAAACGGAAATCGGGCCACAACATCCATGTGCAGGGAAGCGCACGCGTATACAGGGAACCCGGCGGGGAGAAAGACTATCTGGTGGGCATCCTGCGCGATATTTCCGCCACCCGTGCCCTTAAGGAAGAGCTTAAAAGAAACATGCGGCTCACCTCGGATATTGTTGATAACTCCTCGATTCTTATTGCCGGTTATTCCGGCGGGCGCTGGTTGATCTGGAATAACAGGATAGAACAGGTGCTGGGCTACAGACTGGAAGCCTTTAGGGATTTTGAGCATTTGGTGAACAGCCTGGCGACCGATGAATCCAATATCCGTTTTTATATTGACCGCATGTGGGAGTATCTTTCCGGCGGCAGCGACGAACCGGTTGAAATGGAATTGCGGAGCAAAAGGGGCCTGCCGCTGTCCATTAGCTGGACTGTTTATAAAAGCGAGGTTGACGGCGATGAGATACTGATCTTTTTTGGCGTGGATGTTACCCAGGCCCGGGTTTTGGAAAGACGTATACGGGAAACTGAAAACCTGCGTCTGATGAGCACCATGTCCAACCGCATTGCGGATGTATTTTACGGTTATTTTGAGGATATGTCCCAGGAATTGTCCGCCTTTAAGTCCCGTAAGGAGATTTCCCGGGAGCAGTTGATCGAGATCATTCATCAGGGGCTGCTGGAAGGGAGCCGGATTGCCGAGAAGGTGGCCAAGCTGGCCGGGGCCTCCCGTCCCGTTAACGAAATATTGCTTAAGCCCAATCTGGCGGTGGAGCATTCCATCCAGATACTAAAAACCACCATGCCCGAGAGCATTAAAATAGACTTTGCCCTGGACGCCCACGGCCAGATCCGGCTGGCGGAGAATCAACTGACGCAAATAATGCTGAACCTGGCTCTCAATGCCGCCTCGGCCATGCGCGAGGGCGGCACGTTGTTTATTGAAACCAAGGTGGTGGACGCCTTGGAAAATGATTTCCTTAAACACAACGTTCCCACGGGACAAAAATATTTCAATCTGGCCTTCCGCGATACGGGCGAGGGCATGGACGCCCAGACACGCAAAAAAATGTTCGAGCCTTTCTTTACAACCAGCAGCGGCAAGGCGGTAAAAGGTCTTGGCGCCACCTATATTTACTTTATCGTAAAGGCGGCCAACGGTTTTATCGATGTGCAATCGGAGCCGGGAAAAGGCACCCTGGTCAATATCTACTTTCCGTTGCTTTCCGATAAGGCACAGACCAAAACGGTAAAAACGGGGCATACGCCCACCATACTGGTTGTGGATGACCAGCTGGCCGTGAGGGAGTTGATGAAGGATATTTTTGTTGCGGACGGCTATAATGTGCTTCAGGCCGATAACGGCGAGGATGGCCTGCGCCTTTACAAGGAAAACCGCGAGCAGATCGATTTGGTTATCGTAGACATAATTATGCCCAAAATGAATGGCGCGCAACTCTATTATGCCCTGCATGAGCTCAACCCGGAGCTACCCATTCTGATTACTTCCGGCTATAGCGATCCCGAGTTGAAAAAGGAGTTGATAGAGCATGGCGCCCGGGGGTATATCCCCAAGCCGCCCGATGTGGCCCGCTTGCGCACCCAGATAAGCGAGTTGTTACCGTTGGAAGAAAAGATAGCAAAGTAATTTTTGGTTTTGTAAATTTGGGGAATTCAAACTCTTTCATTAATATCAAAACGGTCAGGTGAAGTTATGCAAAAAAAAGTTCTGGTTTTAGGAACGCGCAATACCGTTGTTTCCCCTATGATGTCCGAACTGATTAAGCATATTACATTTAAGCAGGTTGACGTATACAGCGCGGGCATCTCCCCGGAGGAAATTCACCCGCATACCCTTAAGGTTTTGTTGGAAATGGGTATCGATGCCTCCGGCTATAAACCCCATAGCGTAAATGAATATGTACATACCAAATTCGATATCATCATAACCGTAACGCCCGAATCACAAAAATATGTGGATCTTCTGATGGCCTGCCGCACAAAAATCCATAAGGAATTCGATGATCCGCGCAAGGTGGAGGGCAATGAAATCCAGCAGCTCAATGCCTTTCGCAAGCTGCGTGACGAGATGAACGACTGGCTCAATGAGTTCCTGCCCAGGCACCGATTGCTTTAGTATTTCTAAATTATATATTTTTTTCACCGATACTGAGACAGATTATCAATATTATTGCCGAATCTGGAGGCGGAAATGCTAAAATCTAAATCTTATTTCAAATTATCAGTTCTTTCTTTTCTCATTGTTGTTTTTATGGGTACGGTAGTACCCGCATTTGCTCAAGCCGGGGATAGCAGTTCCGTGGGCGCGGCCGTGGAAAAGCAGGCGCGGCAAGAGGCCGGGGAAGCCGTCCATGAAGCGGAAGGCGGCGAAAAAGTGGAGCTGGGCGAGGTGCTGCCCATCTGGAGCGCCATTCCCTTTGTCGGCATCCTGCTGTCCATAGCTCTGTTTCCCCTGTTGGCTCCCGGTTTCTGGCACCATCATTTTCCCAAGGTGTCCGCCTTTTGGGCTGTTTTGTTCGCCGTCCCTTTTGTTTTTGTGTATGGACATGAGGGGGTACACGAAATTCTGCATATCTATCTGGCGGATTATATACCCTTTATTATCCTGCTGTGGGGGCTGTTTACCGTTTCGGGAGGCATCCTGGTAAAGGGTACCCTGCGCGGCACGCCGGCCATGAACCTGGTCATGCTGTTGATCGGCACCCTGCTCTCTTCCATGATCGGCACCACCGGTTCGGCCATGGTGATGATCCGGCCCATGTTGCGGGCCAATGCCCATCGTAAGAACAAAGTCCATGTTTTTATCTTTTTTATCTTTTTGGTGGCCAATATCGGCGGATCGTTGACGCCCCTGGGCGATCCTCCTCTTTTTCTGGGCTTTTTACACGGGGTCAGTTTCTTCTGGACATTTACCTTGCTTAAGGAAATGGTCTTTGTGGCCGGTTTCCTGCTGATCATCTTTTTCCTGATCGATTCCTACAATTATAAAAAAGAGGGTGTGGTTGAGGATACCGAAAGCGATGTGGAGCCGTTGCGCATCGAAGGCGGGCTTAACTTTTTGTTCCTGCTGGGTGTGATTGCCGGTGTTTTGTTTAGCGGATTCGTACATCTGGGCGAGGTGAGCATATTCGGCGTGCATGTGGCCATTCAAAACATTGTCCGCGATGTCTGGATTGTAATTATGGGGCTGCTGTCGCTCAAAACAACCTCCAAGGCCATACGCGAAGGCAATGACTTCAACTGGTTCCCCATCCTGGAGGTGGCCTATCTGTTTGCCGGTATCTTTATGACCATTATTCCGGCCCTGGCTATTTTAAAGGCCGGGGAACACGGCGCGCTGGCCTCGCTGGTGAAGGCCGTGGAAACCAATCATGATTATTTTTGGGTAACGGGGATGCTTTCCAGCTTTTTGGATAACGCGCCGACCTATTTAACCTTCTTCAATACCGCCCTGGGTAGTCTGGGGTATACGGAAGATCAGATACGCGTTGCCTTTGCCGCGGGCAATGTCAACGAACTGTATTCCGATTTTATCCATTTGCTGACGGCTATTTCCCTGGGGGCGGTCTATATGGGGGCCAACACCTACATCGGAAACGCGCCGAACTTTATGGTCAAATCGATCTGCGAGGAAGCGGGAATCGAAATGCCCAGTTTCTTCGGATACATCATCCGCTGGTCGTTACCGATTCTGATTCCGACATTTTTACTGGTAACCTTCTTCCTGTTGTAAAGATCATTTTTATCGTAGTTTAAAATTTCATAATTTCCCCGTCGATGAAACCATTAGAAAAAACAACATCGGCGGGGATTTTTATTAATATCCTGCCTGAAAATCTTGCCAATAAAATTGCCGCGGGCGAGGTGGTGGAACGCCCCGCCTCCGTGGTTAAGGAACTGGTGGAAAACGCCATAGACGCTCAGGCGGAACAGATTAAGGTCTTTATCGCCGAAGGGGGCAAAAAGCTCATCCAGGTGGTGGATGACGGAGAGGGGATCACCCAGGCCGATCTGCCGCTGGCCTTTGAGCGCCATGCCACCAGCAAGATAAAGACGGGCCGCGATCTGGACGCCATAAACAGTCTGGGTTTTAGGGGCGAGGCCCTGCCCAGCATCGCTTCCGTATCCCGCGTGGAGCTGAAAAC
The DNA here is from genome assembly GCA_027006055.1 of Calditrichia bacterium. Taxonomy (GTDB): domain Bacteria; phylum Calditrichota; class Calditrichia; order Calditrichales; family J004; genus J004. Next base: position 12,272 of record JALTKX010000064.1, read on the forward strand.
CCGCCACGGGGATGACGCCATCGGCTCCGTTTTGCGCATTGAGGGCGGGAAAAAAGCGGCGCTGAAACATACCGCCCACAACAAGGGCACCAGCATTTCCGTGCAGCAGCTTTTTTTTAACACGCCCGCCCGCCGTAAATTTTTAAAAAGCGACACGGCCGAAAATCAACGTATCATCGCCACGCTTAAGCGCTTTGTACTGGCCTGTCCGCATATATCCTTTGAATTATGGCTGGATGGCAGGCAGTACTTCTCCTTTAAAAAGGGGAATGTCCGCGAGCGTGTTGCCGATGTTTTTGGTCATGATATCGGCGAGCGTCTTATCGAAATGGATCACTCCCTGGCCGGCGTCCGGCTCCGTGGCTTTATCGCTCCGCCCGATCTGAAACGGAAGTCCCGCTCGCACCAACATCTCTTTTTGAACGGACGCCCCATTCAGGATCGTTCGCTCTCCTACGCCATCTATCAGGGTTATGGCGAAACCTTAAAGGAGGGTGAGCATCCGCTTTTTTGCCTTTACCTGACCCTGGATCCGTCTTTGGTGGATGTGAATATTCACCCGACAAAGATGCAGGTACGTTTCAGTAACGATCGCAGCCTCTATTACATGTTTCTGAACAGCGTCAGCCGTACCTTAAACAGTAGCGGCGCCCTGCCGTCGGTAACGCTGGATGGCAGCGCCCAGGCGGCGGTTATTGCCGGCATGCCCGCCGGGGAAAAAGAAAAAGGGCAATTCGGCAGGAAGGAGAAACCGGCCCCTCTGCCTGCCCGAAAGAAGAAAAACGCCCAACAGCTCTCCCTGGCCTATTTTGGCGGGAATGAAAACACGGAGAAGGCCGGCGGAGCGCAACATGGCCATTCCGGGGAACATCACCGTTTTTGGCAATTACATGGCAGCTTTGTACTGTCCGAAATAAAAAGCGGCCTGGTAATTATCGATCAGCACCTGGCCCATGCGCGTATTTTATTTGAGGATACCCTGGCCCGGCTCAATGCCGGTCAGCCGTCGGGGGGGCAAAAACTGCTCTTTCCGCAAAAGATAACCCTGGCCCTGGATGATTTTTTGGTGTTTAAGGATATCAACGGCTATCTGGAAAAGATCGGTTTTTTAATCCGCGTGTTCAGCGGCAATACCATCGTGATTGAGGAGATGCCCGCCGATGTAAAGATAGGCCGGGAAAGCCAGATATTATTGGATATAATTGACTATTATAAAAACGCTCCCCACGGCCAGATGCGCCATACCGAAAAAATAGCCGCCGCCTTTGCCTTTAAAAACGCCTATAAAACCGGCGAGGTTTTAAGCGAGGCACAAATGCATGCCCTGGTGGATCAGTTGTTTGCCTGTGAAACGCCTTTTTACGCACCCAATGGCAAACCCGCGATCATCTCCATGGATATCGAAGAATTGAAGGCCAGATTCCGTTGAGCGTGCCGGTAATCATTCTTGCCGGGCCGACGGCCGTGGGAAAAAGTGAACTGGCCCTGAAACTGGCGCGGCTTTTCGACGCCGAAATTATTTCCGCCGACTCCCGCCAGTTATACAGGGGGCTTGATATCGGTACCGCCAAACCCAGCCGCGAAGAATTGCAAAGCGTGCCCCATCATTTTATAGATATTCTGCCCCCGGACCGACCCTTTAACGCCGGGCTGTTTCAAAAACAGGCGCGTGACATTATAAACGGCCTGTTGCGACAGGGCAGGGGGGCGGTGGTCTGTGGCGGCACGGGCCTGTATATACGCGCCCTGCTCAAGGGGATGATCCCTTTGGATATCGATACCGGCGCTTACCGGGAGGAACTTGCCCGCGAACTGGAGACACGCGGAACCGAAGCGCTCTACCGCGAGCTGGCCGCGGTAGACCCGGAGTCGGCGGGGCGTATTAAAGCGACCGACGCCCGGCGCATTACCCGCGCGCTGGAAATATACCGGGCCAGCGGTAAAACGCTCAGCTACTGGCTTAAACAGCCCCAGTCGCCCGCCGCTTTTCCCTATCGCTATTTTGCCCTGACCCGCCCCCGCGCGGAGTTGTACGAACGCATTAACCGGCGGGTGTTGAAAATGGTAGACATGGGCCTGGTGGAAGAGGTGCGGGCGCTGGTGGAACAGGGTTATGCCGGAGAAAACGCCCTCAATACCGTGGGCTATAAGGAGGTCATCGCCTACCTTGAGTCCCGCATATCCCACGATGAGATGGTGGCGCTTATTCAACGCAACAGCAGGCGCTACGCCAAGCGTCAGATGACCTGGTTCCGCAAGGAAAGCGAAATCATCTGGCTGGAGGCGGGCCGGGAGGACCTGATCGGGGAAATCCGGCGACAGTGCGATTCCGCTTAGCGCCGCGGCCCTGCCCATATTGTCGTCTTAAACTCAAAATTCAGTTTATCACCCTCCGCTTCCAGAAGATTCCTGCGGGCCGGATATTCACATAACCTTTTGCCCATTCCTATAAATATCAAATCCCGGGTTTACGGAATCCTTTAATACCATAACTTATATGCTTTTCCGTGGCGCACTTCATTGTAACCGCGCCCGAATTATTGGTTTTTATCCGTTTAGCCGATTCTGTGCAGTCTGCAAGGGTGATTTAAGTCGCTTATTCCGTGTCCGAATAGTACTTAGAAAGAACACGGAAAAACTATGGACATCACGGATAAGTTACCATTTGAGGACAATTGGCTGGCCCGGGCCTTTGTTTACTATAAGGTTATCGATAAATCCCTGGCCGAGGAGCTGGCCTATCGCTACTCCGATCAGCGTTATTTTTATGATATTTTAACAAATAACAATTTTCTAAATGCCAATGAGATCCGGCAGTTTGTAAAGATTGCCCTGCAAATACCCGGTGTGAACCTGGATAAGGTGGACGCCGATCCGGAAGTACTGGAGCTCTTACCCGAGGAGGTGTGCCAACGTTACGGTCTGCTCGGGCTGCAGATGAACAAAACCCACATTGCCGTTGCTTTTTCCAACCCCTTTAACCTTGACGCGGAAAATGAGATTGAGTATATCTCCGGCCGCTATGTAAAAAAGTTTTACGCGCCGCTGCAGGTGATCAGCCGTAAGCTGAACGAGTATTACTCGCCGGAAGAGATCATTACCTCCCTGGTGAAATCGAATATCGACCATAAGAGTATCCGCTTTGCCGGAGATATCGGCATGGATAATGACGCGCCGGTTATAAAGCTGGTGAATCAGATTGTCAGCGATTCCATTACCAAGGAGACCTCGGATATACATATCGAGCCCAAGGAAAAAGTTGTGCTGGTGCGTTTCCGCATAGACGGCGTGTTGCGCAACGAACTGGAAATACCGCGCTCCCTGCACCCGGCCCTGGTCAGCCGCATAAAAATCATCTCCAACCTGAATATCGCCGAAAGCCGCAAGCCGCAGGATGGCAAGGCCAAGGTTTTTATCGATGACATGGATTTTGATTTGCGCGTCTCCATTTTACCGACCAGCTATGGCGAAAAGGTGGTGATCCGTATTCTGGATAAGCGCAAGGCCTCGCTGTCGCTCGATCAGTTAGGCATACAGGGATATAACCGCACCCAACTGGAAAAATGTTTCGGCTTTAAGCAGGGCATGGTATTGGTCACCGGGCCCACGGGGTCCGGTAAAAGCACCACCCTGTACGCGGCCATAAACCGCATCCGCTCCACCACCAACAATATCCTGACCATTGAAGACCCGATAGAATATATGTTCGAGGGGATCAATCAGGTTCAGGTAAACGAGAAAGCCGGCGTTACTTTTGCCAGCGCCCTGCGCAGCTTTTTACGGCAAGACCCGGATGTGATCCTCGTTGGGGAGATTCGCGACGAGGAAACCGCCGAGATAAGCGTGCAGGCTTCCCTGACCGGGCACCTGGTACTGAGTACCCTGCATACCAACGATACCTTTACCACCGTTACGCGCCTAAAGGATATGGGCGTGGATAAATTTAAAATTACCGAGGCGGTTCAGGCGGTAATCGCCCAACGTCTGGTGCGCCGTTTATGTCCCCATTGCAAAACCGAGGTTCGGCCAAGCGACATCGATGAAAAACTTTTGAAAATGCTGGGCCGTTTTTCCGATAAGCCTGCCATTTACGAGCCCAAGGGCTGCGCCCATTGCGGCTATGTGGGCTATAAGGGACGCATAGGCGTCTATGAAATTCTGGTGTTGGATAATGCCCTGCGTGATCTGATTACCGCGGACGCTTCCGTGCAAAGCATGCGCAAGGCGGCCAAAAGCAATGGCTTTCGTAACCTGTTTGAGGATGCGCTTAACCTTGTAGCCACGGGCGTTACGGACTACAATGAAATCGTGCGGGTCGTTAATCCGGTCAGTTCCCGCTCCCCAAGGGACAAAGAGCCGGATGTTGCTCCAACGCCGGCCCCTCCGGTAGTACCGGAAGGAGAAAAGCTGAAGCTGAATATCCCCGAAGAGGAGACACAGAGCAAAGGAGAGCCCAGGCCCACGCCGGCGGCAGAGAGCCGCCCGCCCGCGCCGTCCGCCGCCTCGGCCCATAAGCCGGCTAAGATTCTTATTACCGATGACGCACCTCAAACGCGTATGCTGGTCTCTAAGATCATAGAAAAAATGACGCCCTGGAAAGTGATGGAAGCCGAGGATGGTGAAAAAGCCCTGGAGGTAATTGCCGGGGAAAAACCGGATTTAATTGTGTTAGACATCATGATGCCCAACATGGACGGCTATGAACTGTTGCAGGAACTGAAGTCCAACCCGGAATATGAGCATATACCGGTGTTGATTTTTACGGCGCTTAAAACGCCCAAAAGCGAGCAAAAGGTGTACGAACTGGGCGCGGACGGCTTTTTGGTAAAACCCATTGAGCCCAAGCGCATGGTGGAACAGATCAAGAAAGCCTTGGAGCGGCGGCGATATGTCAGCTCGCAACCCTTGTTGCAAAACGCGGCCGTTGTGGAAAACGAAGAGGAAGAGATCGAATTACAGTTAATGTGAGGACGCATGATCGGTTTTATTATATTCATTCTCGGTTTGTCCATCGGCTCCTTTCTTAATGTAGTCGTTTACCGCCTGCCGGGGTCAAAGTCCCTGTGGAGCCCGGGTTCCGCCTGCCCGTCCTGCGGCACGCCCATAGCCTTTTATGATAATATTCCCCTGTTGAGCTATCTGATATTACGGGGAAAGTGCCGACACTGCCGGGCGCGCATTTCCCTGTGTTATCCTCTGGTGGAGCTGGCAACGGCGCTGTTGTTTTTAATCGTCTACAAACATACGGGTCTCTCCCTGTATCTGCTTCTTTATCTGACCTTTCTAAGTTTTATGATCAGCATTGCCCTTATTGATATAGAGACGGGTCTGATTCTGGACAGGCAGCTGTTACTGCTATTGCTGACGGGGGTAGCTTTAAACCTGTATCTCTCCTTTATCCCCTGGCGGGCCGCCCTGATTGGCATGGCGACCGGCGCGGGCGCCATGTTTTTAATTGCCATGCTGGGGAAGGCGATGCTGAAAAAAGAAAGCCTGGGGTTGGGTGATGTAAAGTTTGCCGGGGTGGCCGGATTTTTTTTGGGGGCGCTGCCCACGCTGGCGGCTTCCTATATCGGTTTTTTACTGGCCTTTATAGTCATATTGGCGGCAAGGGCCCTGCATAAAACCGTTCCCAGGCATATTCCCCTGGGGCCATTTCTGGCCGGGGGCTTTTTCCTTTTCCTTTTGTGGGGAAATGAGATCGGTGCTTTTTACCTAAATTTGCTTCAACCGAGGTGATCCATGCCCAATTTTAAGTATAAGGCTATTAATAGCGAAGGCAAAACCGTGGAAAGCGTAATCCTGGCCGCGGATCAGAAAGTGGTGCTTAAACAGTTGCAAAAGCTGAAGATGACGCCGGTTTCCATAACGCTCTATAATGAAAAAAAGAAGGTGCGAAAAAACAACAGGCGTGTGGATGTTAAATCCATACTTATGTTCACCAAGCAGCTTTTCACCCTGCTTAAGGCGGGCATACCCATAGTAACCTGCCTGCAGGTGATCGGCGAACAATCCGAGGAGCCGGGATTTAAGCAAATGGTGGGCGCCATCACCTCGGATATTGAAGCGGGCAGCAAGCTTTCCGACGCCCTGGCCCAGTTCCCCAGGGCCTTCCCGCCCCTCTATGTCAACTCCGTCCGGGTAGGCGAGGTGAGCGGCACCCTGGAAGATACCCTGGAACAGCTTGGCGCCTTTATGGAAGAGGATGATAAAATCCGCAAGGCTGTTAAAAAGGCTTTGCGTTATCCTTCCTTTGTGATGGTGGGACTTGCCGGCGCCTTTGTGGTTTTCACCACCCTGGTTATTCCCAACTTTATGCCCCTGTTTGAAATGAGCGGACAGGAGATGCCTTTTCCCACCAGGGTTTTAATGGGTTTTTATTACCTGTTCACCGATTACGGCCTGCTTTTGGCCGTCGGCCTGGGGCTGCTGGGTATGGCTCTGGCCGCCTATTTTAAAACACCGGCGGGCCGGTACAATTTGGATATGCTGCGTCTTAAACTGCCCATTATGGGTAAATTGGTGCGTAAACTGAATATCTCGCGCTTTGCCAAGCTGCTCTACACCATGAACAGCACGGGAATCTCCATTTTGCGTTCATTCGAAATTATTCAGGATACCATGGATAACCAGGTTTATAAAAAAGAGGTGGAAGGCATACGCGACCGTGTCAGCATGGGGGAGTCCATTGCCCAGGCTATAAAACAAAGTAGCTATTTTGATAATCTGCTCATAATCATGGTCAATATCGGCGAGCGTTCCGGCTCTTTGGATGATATGCTGGGCAACGTTTCCGAGCACTATTACCGCGAGGTAGGAGAGACCGTGGAGAATCTGACTTCGATGATAGAACCCGTGGTTACCGTTGTGTTGGGTATAATGATGCTGTTTTTCGCATTGGCCATTTTCTTACCAATGTGGGGTATGATAAACGCCTTTTAGGTTTTTGCTCCGAAAAAGAGATGTAAAGCATAGCTAACCAAAAATAGAAAGGAGACTAACTATGCGCGTACAAAATAATCAAAGCGGTTTCACTCTGATGGAACTTATCGTTGTGGTGGTCATCATCGGTGTTTTGGCGGCCATAGCCGTACCCAAATACTTAGACCTTACCGACAACGCGGCCGCCTCGGCCAATAAGGCAAACGCCAAGGCCATCGAAGCAGCCATCCTGATGGAGTATTCCAATAAGCTGATGTCCAATTCTTCCACCACATTGAAGTCCATTGTTGATAGCTACAATGAAGATTCGGATGCCTTTTTTGTAAATGGTAAAACCCCGAAAACTCCTTCCGGCGGTGATTATACGGTTAAAGTTGACGATGACGGCTTCCTCTCGGTAACCTACTAAGCTCAATTAAGTGGTTTGAGTCATGTATAAATTTAGAGAAGAGCGGGGATTTACCCTGCTGGAAGTGATTGTAGTGGTGGTCATAGTGGGTGTGGCCCTGCCTTCTCTGTTTATACTGATAGGCAACGTTTCCTATGGCTCTTTCCGCAACAAGCTGATGAACAGCGCCGTGAATATTGCCTCCTCCCGTCTGGAACAGGTTCAGGCTTTTAAGGACGAGAACTGGGACTGGTATAAAACCATAACCAAATTTGAGGAAGATGAAACACTGGCGGACGGCTTTACACGGAAAACCGAAGTCGCACATTTTGAGGATTGGGAATCATCGGGATATGAAGCCTATGGGGTAACGGTTACGGTGGGGCATCAAAAACTGGATGATACCTATCAGGTCACCATATACTTAACCAAATACAGCAGATGAGAAGGATAAACACCGCGCAGGGCGGATTTACCCTGATGGAAATGACCGTGGCCATGACGGTGCTTGGTATTATAGGTGTGATTGCCTTTAATATTGTTCACAACCAGGTGAACAGCTTCAATACGGTTTTTACAAACACGGCCGCCGTTTCCGATATACGAAAAGCGATAAGGCTTATGCGGCGGGATTTCCACAATCTTGATAATTCCAATATTAGCACCCTGGAAGCGGGAAAACTGATTTTTAAGAATAGTGACGGCAAGGATATAGAATATATTCTGGATGGCAAAACCCTGCATAGAAATGATAAATCCATTCTGAGTAATGTGGCCGCGGCGCCGTTTTCCTATCTGGATACGGAGCAAAACCCTACCGCCGCAAAGGATTCCGTGCGTTTTATTGGCGTAAAGCTCTCGGTGCTTACCGTAAACACGGATACCGTATCGGTAACGGAGAATATATATGTCCGCAATTAATCTCAAGTCTCAAAAAGGTAATATGACCACCACGGTTGTCGGCGTGATAATGATGCTGGCCACCCTGGGGGTTATTCTGGCCACCCTCTCATCCTCGGATAGCACGCTGCAACTCTTCCAGCAGGAAGAACAGCGGGCCTTTTACGCGGCCCAGTCGGGGCTGGAATACGGCCTGAAACGCTACCTGGCCGCCGATGAGGTGCAGGATTTTACCGTTTCGGATTTAACCATCGGCTCCGGCGTTAGTGCCGATATCACCCTAAAGGAAAAAAACGGACAGGTCATCATTACTTCCACGGGGAAAGCCCAAAAAGCGGCCAAAACGGTACAAACGGTAATCTCGGGCGCGGATTCAAACTACATACCCGATTATGCCGTCTTCTCGGACAGTCCCGTTAGCAATGTGGTAACCGTGGATTCCATCGGCGGCGCGCAAAATACAAAGCTGCTATATCAGAATGCGCCGACCCTGCCTAAGTTTGATTTGTCTGAGCTGAAAACACTTGCCAAAAAGGTGCGGCAGGATGGCAACAGCTATTATTATAACGGTGATCTGACCGTGGACGAAGACTTTGATCCGCCGCCCAACACCGTTGTTTATGTTGAGGGCAAAACCACCTTTAAAAAAGGGAAGTGGGATGGTCCCGTCTATTTTGTCTCCAACGGAGACGCCGCCTTTGCCGACTCCTGGAAAAACAGTGATGATGATGTGCAATTGCTGCTTTACCTGCCCAACAGTGAAAAAAAGGTAAAGCTGTTGCCCGTAAGTGCGGAAGAAGATGATCCCGTTGAGTTTAAGGTGGATGATGGCGAGGTGATCCCTCAGGAACCTTATGCCGCCAGTATAACCGTGATCGGTGGAGACCTTCCCTTTGGTTACTGGATATTTTTTCCATTTTGGATGGAGGTGTATGACGCGCCGATAACCGTTAAGATAAAAGTGGGTAACGGCGGTTTTATTTATCCCTTCGGGCCGAGCCCCGGAGCGCACGCGCGCCGACTTGTACAAAAAGTGAACGCGGGCAATGTCAACGATCATCATAATCCGAGAACCTATGTGTTGCCCAATGACTATCCGGCGGGAACGCCGATTTCCGTAACGGCCACATCCTGGGGCTGGGCACGGCCCTGGGGCAGGGCTTATTATAGAAATCTGGAGGCCAATTCGGTGAGAGACCAGGATATTGTTCTGGCCCTGCGGGATGGCGACCGGGTGCCCGATATCCCCGCATTTGGCCATCAACGCTCCGCGGCGGAGTTTATCGCGGACTATATCAATTTTAATACGGGGCGTATCAGTCTGGAGGAAAATCAGGTCATTTACCTGTTTGAGCTGGCCAGCCGCGATCTTAGCCTGGCTTCCTCGGACTTTCAGGATCTGGTGATGATGGTAACCCTGGCCAAAGACAGGGAAGACCTGGCCGGGCCGGGGGACGATGATGGAGATGACGACGACGACGACGATGACGATGATAAAGATATTCTGAATTATATCACGTTGACGGGCGGGATTATTTCCGAGGGTACGGTTTCGGGCATGCAAAGTGCCAAAAAAGATGACAAAAAGATTACCAATAAGTTACGGGTTGTCCGCGATGAGGAGATGATTAAAAACTTTTTAAAGCATTCGGTCAATGGAAACGCGCGGATAATTTTATCTTCAAAATGGAAAAGCATTAACTGACCTTCTGCAATTGGGGCAAAGCGGAAAGTGGAGACAATGGAAATAGCAGAAAAAGTACGGGAGACGACAAAAGAAAGCACGCCGGAGGGCGGGGCGTCTCCGCAAGAGCACAAAAAAGCAAATCCCTTTTACAAGGGTAACAGGGAAAGAACGGCCCCCATGGCGCCCCCGCACATGGAGAAGGTGGAAACCGTGGAAGCTGTCTTTTCGGGTCCGCTCGG
>JALTKX010000065.1 GCA_027006055.1 Calditrichia bacterium
CATCAAGCTGGGCTGGGAAGCACTGAACATTACCCCATACGCCGGATATATGATCGAAAAGTCAACCATGGCCGTCAGCTATGACTATATCGTGGATAGTCCGGCCGGGCCGATTTCCCAGAAAATCAATTTTGACCTCGAGGGTGAGAACACCTCGCGCATCACCCTGGGCGTCAGTATCCGTTTTCTGGTGGTGAATATCAACGCCGACTACAACATCGGCGCCTACAATAATTTTTCCGCCGGCGTCTTTTTTGCCCTGTAGTAAGCAAAAAGGCGGGCCCGGCCCGCCTTTTTTAATTTACCGCCCGCTCACCGGGTACTATTTTCCCAAAAACTCTTCCAGCGTTTGCAACAGAGCCGTGCCGCGCACCTTGCCCTCAAGCGCAATGATCTTTCCGTCCGGCCCCACCAGTATCGGTTCGGGAATACCACTGACCTCAAACCTTTTGGCCAGGTCGCTCTTAAAACCCTTTTCCACAAAGGTGTGCAGCCAGGGCATGGCCCACTTTTTCTTGCGGTAGTCATCCACATCGCTCATTTGGACATCAAAAGAGAGGCTAAGAATGGTAAAATTTTTATCCTTAAACTTTTTCCAGGCTTTGTGCAGATTGGGCATTTCCGCGCGGCAGGGCCCGCACCACACCGCCCAAAAATCCATCAGATAGTAGCGCCCCAGCAGAGATTGGCGGGAGACGGTCTCCTCGCCGTGCATCAACTTTACCTCAAAGTCGGGAACGGGATTGCCCACGGCGATCTTTTTATCGGGATTCAGTTTAGCCTTATAGAATTTAAACTTATTGTCTCCCGGATAGCGCTTTTTCAGCTCATTGTAGCACATAAGGGCCCTGGCCTTGTCACCCTCCCTTAATGCTTTCAATCCGGTTATACCAATAATATAGCCCGGCACGCTGGGGGCTTTTATGCGGTCCCGCCAGACAAACAGGCTATCCGGCAGGGCCCTGTCCACATGGGCGTAAAGGCTTTGTAGATTATAGGGGGCATACTCCCAAAAGACATCGTCATAGGGAGCCGCCGCCATGATTTCCGCGGCCTTTTCCTTTCCAAAAAAGAAAATCGGCAGACGGCTGAGCTGCACAGCCATGAAGCGGTACATTACGGAAGCGGTATCGTTTTTATAGCGTTGCCATTCATCATACAGGCTGTCCTGACCGGCGTCAAAACCATCATAGCTCTTATGCATCGCATACCAGGCTTTCATTTTTACATATAAGCCCTGCCTGAGTTCAGAGATGCGCCGCTCCAGCCGGGTATATTTTTCGACGTCGTCATCCAGCGGGGAAGTTACCAACGGTTCCCTTTGGTGTTCGCGGTACCAGGCAGGATCGAAAAAGACCTCGGCCCGGCCGTCCTTCAGCGGTATAACCGAGAAATAGTCGCCGGTGCTGTCCGGCAGGAACTTCTGTCCCCCGGCGTTTATGGTGCGGCCGTCGCGGGTGGCATTGATGATTTGACAGAC
>JALTKX010000066.1 GCA_027006055.1 Calditrichia bacterium
TTCTGTCTTCCATCAGGGTCAACGAATAAAATAGGATTGTTGTTAAAGGCAGCATATCCGGAAATCCAAGGGAATTTAACTGCCAATGGATCAACACTCCCCCACCGCCCAATCGCCGGGTCATCCCGAGTGGTCGGGATTTCCGCTTGTCTGCCTCTGGCATGGCTGCGCTCCAATAGTACCTGGCCCCAAAGTAATATCCTGAGTACCCGGGATTTCATCCCGATATGCGAACAGGATGTGGGCGCGGGGTTCCGCTAAACTTGTAGGGCTTACTTAACAGGTATTTCAAGGAACGATGGATACAAACTATATAAAAGAGCCATATTATTCAACCGCCGGGAAATCTTATCAGGGGAAAGTGCTTTTGCAACATACTCACACAAAGGCACTATGGTACCAGGTTTGTTTTGTCCTTCTCCCCGAAGGCTCGGGGCAACTCTCTGCTATCTTTTTGTATTTATTATATTCCCTTCATTTGTCATTATTCATTTGTCATTTGCCTGCCCTCCCGCCTCTGGCGGGGGCAAGACGGCCCGGGGGGAGAGGTTAATTTTTCCCGGCCTCCCGCAATTGATTGTAAGCGCGGGGGACAATAACTTAGCCCAATCCGAAAAACCATCACCATACAAGCCATGAACGATCTTTACAGTCACATTCAGGCCCTGTTGGCCGCGCACCCCCGGTTTGGCGCCGGAGGCAGGCCCTTGCAAAATACCGTGCTGGAAGCGGCCAGGCGTCTGGATGAGCAGTTGCTGGAACTGCTTTTGGACGACCCCCGCGCCCGCCGTTATTTTTTTAAGGATGTACGGGGTCTGACGGTTTTTGACGCCAGCCGCTTTATCCGCTTTGCCGGTTCCGCCCGCTTTCTGCCCGGCAGTCCTACTGCTTTTAAAAACAAGATCGGCTTAACGGTTAACGATCGTTTTATTACGGAAGATAATGCCGTGGTGCTCTCATTCCCCTACAAGGACGGACTTCTTCCCGCCGGACAAAGCAGGGATTCCGAATCGCGTAATGAGATATTCTTTAATGAAGTGATGGACGGGGAGGAAATAGACCGTCTGCTGGAGCCCAAGGCCCTGAGCGGCTGGAAACGCTGTTACGGTCAGCGTGATGAAAAACCGCAACGGCTGCGTTTTAACGATAATTATCTTATCAAGGGCAATAACCTGATCACCTTGCACAGCCTCAGGGAAATTTACGGCGGCCGGATTAAGCTGATTTACATTGACCCGCCTTACAACACGGGCAAGGACAGCTTTGGCTACAATGACGGCTTTAATCATTCAACCTGGCTGACCTTTATGAAAAATCGCCTGGAGATTGCCCGCGCCCTGCTGCGCGATGACGGCGTTATTTTCATCTCCATCGATATCAATGAGCAGGCCTATCTTAAGGTGTTGTGCGACGAGATTTTCGGCCGCGCCAATTTTGTCGGTGAAATCATCTGGGAAACGGCCACGGATAACAATGCCCGGCAGATATCCATTGAGCATGAATATCTGCTTTGCTATGCCCGCAACAAGGCGGCCCTCCCCAAGTGGCAGCGTCCGTCGGAGAAGGCGCGTCTGATCATCAACCGCTACCGCGCCCTAAGCAAAATCCATGGCCACGATACGGAGACGATCGAGAAAGAGCTGCGCGCATGGATCAACAGCGTTAAAAAGTCAAATCAATATGATCTTTCCGGTGTGGCCCATTACTGTTATGTGGATGACAAAGGTGTGTTTTATCCCGGCAACTCCGCCAACACGCGTCCCGGCGGATATGATTTTGACATCATTCATCCCACGACAAAAAAGGTGTGCCGCAAGCCGGTCAACGGCTATCGCTGGCCGGAGCAAACCTTTTGGCGCGCCGCGGAAAGGGGGGATGTTTTGTGGGGCGCCGATGAGACAACCGTTCCCCGCATCAAAAAGCGCATCGAAACCGCCACCGAGCTGCTAAAAAGCTACTATTATGAAGATAACCGCCGCTCCACCCGCCAGTTGGAAACCCTGATGGGCCAAAAGGTGTTCGACAACCCCAAGTCCGTAAATCTGTTAAAAAAAATCATCTCCTTTGCCAGCGGGGAAAACGACATCATCCTCGACTTTTTTGCCGGCAGCGGCTCCACCGCCCAGGCCGTGCTGGAGTTAAATGAGCGGGAAGGAGCGCGGCGCTCCTTTATCCTGTGCGAACAACTGGACTATATCGAAACCATTACCCTGCCCCGCGTGCGCAAGGTGCTGGGCGGGGAAAGCCTGGTGTATGCCGAACTGGCCCGGGGCGCGCGGGCCCTGCTGGATGAGATTATTACCCTCGACGACCGGGAAGAACTGATGCAAATGGCGGAAACCGTGTTGGCAAGTCCCTTTCTTTACTATGGCGCTCAGGATCAGCAGCAGGCGATTTTAAAAACCCTGCGCGGGGAAAAGGATTTAACACAGCTCAAGCAGATGCTGACCGCTCTTCTGGACAAAAACATGCTCTACATCCCCCGGGCGGAAATGGACGACCGTGACTGGAAGCTGACGGATGAAGACAAAAACCTTACCCGACAATTTTACCGTTTACGGCACGATGGCATTAAGTAACTTCAGAAAAGAGACCTCGGAAAGAAGCGCGGACTTTAACTGGGCGCGGCAACTGCTGGCCCGGGAAACGCCCTTTCGTCTCGGATCCCTGGAAGGCTACAATCAAAACAGGGAAGACCGCGTTACCCATCTCCTTGAGCGGGCCCGGGTAAGCATCGACGCCCCCAAACGGGCCACGCGCGGCGCCGTGCTGCGTTCCATCATCTCCCTGGAGGGGCGCGAGGGTCTTTTGTGTAAAATAAATTTTGCCCGTCGTTTCGGCCTGGCCCTTTCCTATGTGCTTTACAACAACGAGCGCGAGCGCGTCTATCTGCTGGAACTGCCGGCCATCGACCGCCTGAATTATATACGTACCTTTAAATCCTACCGGGCCTTTGCCGCCTGGATCCGGGAGATTAAAGGCTGGGTCTCTACCAAAAGCTTTCGCGAGGCGGCGGAACTGCCCGCTTTTGACAAGGCCCTGCGCGGGCACGGCACCCCCTGGCCCGCCAACATCGATTGTTTTGTCTGCAACCGCGCCTGTAAGCCGCTGGCCATTATCGAGTTTCAAAACGCGCGCAAGACCGGTGTTTTAAAACACTGCAACAACGACTATTTTCAATGCCTTTCACCCCGGGGCGATGATATCCGCCGCTGGACCTCACAGGAAATATTACGGCTACAGTCGGGCCTGCGCCTGTTCATCATCACCTGGGCGCAAAATGAAGAGACCTTTGTTTTCAAGGAACTGGACAAGGTGGTTATTCCCTTTGGCGAAAACGGCCCCCCGGCGCCGGAATATCGCCGGGCGTTGAACAGCTATGCGCGCATGAAGCGGCCGCCTGAGCTGGAAAAGGCCATCGCCGGGCGTTACCGCAGCTATAGTCTGCGCTGGCAAAACGGCGGGATGAAACGCCTTGTACATTCCCCGCCTCTCGATACAGCCGCAAAAACCTTTCCCTCGCTTTATTACCGCTTTAAAAAAACGGGACGCGGCGCGCAACTCGGCCGTTTTTTAACGGAGGCCCTTAATGGATAGCCACGCCGTTCACCCCAACAGCCGTTTACCGGCGGAAATCACGGAGAACCTGAACCCGGCCCTGCCCTTGCGCCCCTACCAGCAACAGGCCCTGTTGCGCTTAACGGAACGGCTGAACGCCCTCCCCGCCCAACCGGCGCAATGGCTTTTCCACATGGCCACCGGCAGCGGAAAAACACTGATCATGGCCGGCGCCATGCTGCATCTTTACCGTCTGGGTTATCGCCGTTTTCTCTTTTTTGTCAACAGTAGCAATATCATCGAAAAAACGCGGGGCAATTTTTTAAACACCCATTCCGCCAAATATCTCTTTGCGCCGCAACTGTTTATCGGCAACCGGCGCATCCGCATTCATGCGGGCGAAACCTTCCGCGACGCGCGGGATGATGAACTTTCCATCATTTTTACCACCATCCAGGGGCTGCACAGCCGCCTGAACAGTCCCCGGGAAAACAGTCTGCATGACGCCGATTTTGAACAGGAAAAAACCGTTTTTCTCTCCGACGAGGCCCACCACATCAATGCCGAAACAAAAAAGGGACGTTTGAGCCGGGAAGAAAGCAGAGCCCTGCTCAGTTGGGAAAACAGCGTCAACCGCATTTTCCGCGCCCATCCGCGCAATGTGTTGCTGGAGTTTACCGCCACCGCCGACCTGAGCCATCCGGCCATCCGGGACAAATACCGGGACAAGGTGGTTTTCGACTACTCCCTGGCCCGTTTCCGCCGGGACGGCTACTCCAAGGAGGTTATGGTGCTGCAAAGCGATCTGCCTCCCTTTGAACGGGCATTGCAAGCCCTGCTGCTTAGCCTTTACCGCCAAAAAATCTTTGAACGTCACGGTTTACACATTAAACCGGTGGTGCTGCTTAAATCAAAAAACATCGCCGACAGCCGCCGTTTTTTTAGCGACTTCTCCCACCGGCTCAGGAACCTTGGCCGGGAAGAGATGGCCGCCCTGGAGACCGCCGCCCGGGGGACGGTGGTGGGCCGGGCCCTGGACTTTTTCCGCCGGCGCTACACGCGGCCGGAGGAGTTGATTGATGAGTTGCGCACGGAATTTGAACCCGCAAAATGCATTTCCGTGGACAGCAGGAATGACAGCGAGGAAAAACAGTTGCTTATCAACAGCCTGGAAGAGCCCGACAACCCCTATCGCCTGGTTTTTGCCGTGGATAAACTTAACGAGGGCTGGGATGTGCTCAACCTGTTTGACATCGTTCGTCTGTACGACACGCGCGGCAACCGCCCGGCGGGTCGCCCGATGAGAACCACCCTCTCCGAGGCCCAGCTTATCGGTCGCGGCGCCCGTTATTGCCCCTTCCGCGTTGAACAGGGGCAGCCCGCCGACCGTCGTAAATATGACGACCGGCCGGACCACCCCCTGCGTATTTGCGAGTTACTGTACTATCATGCGGCCCATAATCCCGCTTATATTGCCGGCCTGAACCGCGCCCTGCGTCACATCGGCATACGGGAAGAGCGGGAAACCCGACGCGAAATTTACCTGAGCGCGGAGTTCCAACAAGGCGCCTTTTACCGGGAGGGACTCTTATTCCTCAACAGGCGGATTAAACGGCCGCTGCCCGCGGACTTAACCACCCTTGCGGCCGGAAGGATTTTCAGCGTCACCCTGGCCCCGGAAAGTGCCCGTGAGGAGTGGTTAACCGGGGCCCACAGGGAGGAAACAGCCCCAATGGACACAAGGGAGCTCTCCCTTGGCGCCCTCGGGCCGGCCGTTCTGCGCAAGGCGATAAACCGCGATCCGTTTTTTTATTTTGAGCGTATCGCTAAGCTTATGCCCGGAGCGGGTTCCATCGCTGAGTTTATCAACGCGCCCCGTTATCTGGGTGGGGTACGCCTGCGTCTGACGGCTCCCCCGGAACGCCTGAAGCGGCTGACGCCCCGCGACAAGCTGCGTATCGCCCGTCATGTTTTAAGGGAGATAGCCCTCTGTTTACAGGAGGAGATACAAACCCAGGGAGGTTCGGAAAAATTTGAAGGCCGGCCCCTAAGCGCGCTTTTATCCCCGGCAACGGTCACCCCGGAGCGGGAAGAGCCGCCGGGACTGGTTTGGAGCGAATTTCCCCGCGCCGATACCGGCCGGGCTTTTTTAAAGGTTTATGAAAGGCTTTACCCGGCCCTGATCCAGGACGGCTGTTCCCTGTTTTTGCTGGCCAACCGGCAACGTATAAAATTATACCGTTTTGAAGACGGGGCTGTTTTTCATCCCGATTTTGTGCTTTGTATACATGAGCGAAATTGTATCCGGCAAATTTTTATCGCCGACAGACGGGAAATGAATGCGAAAGACCGCCGCTTTTTAAGCCGTTTGCGGCAAAACATCCGCCAGGGGAACAGGCTGTACCGCCTCTCGGGTTTGGTGTTTGAGCAGGAAGACGGGGCATTTGAAAAGGTTAGAAATCAGATCATGGGACAGAAATGTTAGCGGGGAAACCGCTTTATAAACCGATATTCTTTTTCAGTCCCCGGGAAACGGGCAGCGTGCTGCGGCGCTTGTCATTCATTACCAGACGGTAGCGGCCGCCAAACCATCTTTGGGCTTCCCTGATATGACGGATGTTTACCAGCACCGAACGATGTACCCGGCGAAAGCTCTCCGCGGGCAGACGCTTTTCCAATTCATTAAGCGAGAGGTCGCAGATATAGCTCTCCTCTTCCGTAAACAGGCTGACCAGCTTATCGGAGGCCTCAAAAAAACATATATCTTCATAATTGATAAAAAAGACCCGGTCCCCCGACCTGACCGTTAGCTGTTGCAGGGGCGCCCGGCCGATATTTTCCAGCAAACCCTGCAACCGGCGGCGCAGATCGTCGCTTTCCCCTTCCATAAGGCGTTCCGCCTTTTCGATGGCCCGGGCCAGTCGCCCGGTTTCCACCGGTTTCAACAGATAATCCGCGGCATCCTCATCAAAGGCCTTCAGCGCATAAGCATCGTAAGCGGTGGTAAAGATAACGGCCGGAATTTCTTCCAGCTTTTCCAACAGGGCAAAGCCATCCAGACCCGGCATGCGGATATCAAGGAAAACCACATCCGGCCGGGTCTGCCCTATCAGCTCCAGGGCCTCGATCCCGTCGGCCGCCTCGCCCGTTACCTCTATCCTATCGCTAAAGCCGGCCAGCATACGCGCCAACCGCTCGCGGGCCAGGGCTTCGTCGTCCACAATCACCGCCCTTAACATCAGGCCTCCTTTCCCTTATGTCCGGTTGTTAACAGCCGGGGTACGGTAATTTGTATGGCCACGCCATTCTCATCGAGCATATCCAGAGAAGCCCGCTTGCCGTAGAGATGACGCAATCGTTCGCGAACGAGTGACAAACCATTTCCGGTACCGCTCCCCCCCTTTCCCATGCCTACCCCGTTATCGCGGATAAGGATATGAAGGCGCTCATCACGGCAGGCGGCGCGGATTTGCAGTTCCCCACCGCCCCTTTGGGGAGCCAGGCCATGCACAACGGCGTTTTCCACCAGGGGCTGCAACAACAGGGGCGGCACCGGGGCGCCCAGGGCCTCCTCATCGGTTTCGATATGATAGCGCAGCCGTTCTCCCAAACGGATTTTTTCAATTTCCAGATAGGCCTGAACCACTTCCAGCTCTTCGCGCAGGCTAACCTGTTCCCTGTTTTTGGAATCAAGCGTATAGCGGAACAGATCGGCCAGTTGCACGGTCATGCGTTCCGCCTTGTCGGCGTCGCTGCGGATCAGACTGGCGATGGAGTTCAGCGTATTGAACAGGAAGTGGGGATCGGTACGGGCGCGCAGGGCTTCCAGCTCGGCGGATTTACGCAAGGCCCTTAAACGCTCCTGCTCCATCTCCCTTTCCTTTAACGATTCCGCCATGCGCACGATCTTCTCTTCCATGGAAAAATAGATAACGCCAGCCAGGCCGAACAGTATGGACAGGGCCAGGTTAACCAGAAACATCTGTCCCCGTGAAAAGAGCAGTTCCGCATCCGGGAAGAATACCGTGTGTACCAGAAAGTAGCCCAGTTGCGAACCCAGGGCGCCAAAGACCAGCAACAGCAGAGCCAGGGCCGCGCCCTTTTTCATACGGCCCCAGTTTATGTAGGCATTTTTCAGAAACAGATGGCTGGGCAGGGCAATGCTCCAGCCTATGGAGTGGGCAAACACCAGGTTTATCATAAAAAATTGCAACCACTTTTCTCTGTGTAAAAAGAGATTGGCCATCGTCGGTAACAAGGCGATCAGAGTATTATAGAGCGCTATTTTATAAACAAAACCCCTTTCCACCACGGGAAACCCCTTAGAATTCAATATTCACTCCTCCCACCAGCAAGGGCTGGAACTGTAAAATCTCCCTGGTGCCGCCATCGTCATTATACTGGTACTCCCAAATATTTTTGGTATTCAGAACATTGGAGGCGTCAAAATACACAACCATGTTCCAGGAATCAAAAAAGTAGCGGCGATCCAGGCGGACATCGAGCCTGCTGTATTCGGGCAGACGCGTGGCATTGCGTTTCAGGTTTTCATCCACAAGCCAGCGGCGCAGCTCCGGATGATAAACGGGCGAGGTGTAGGGCCGTCCGCCGAGATAACGGTACTTAACGCTCACTTCCGTTTCATCGCTAAAGGGCAGAATGGTGGCAAACACACGATACCACCAGCTTTCCCGCGCCTGCTTAAACCACTCTTGCTTATAAAAGCGGATTTTATAACCGGCAATAAGCGTCAGTACATGGCGGTAGTCATAGTTGCCGGCATACCAACTGTTATCCCGTAAATCCAGATTCTCCGAACGGCTGAACGAATAGCTGACAATACCCGAGAAGTTATCCGTTATCTTTTTTTGCAGGAAAGTCTCCACCCCCCGGGAACGGCCCCGGCCGCTGTTGAGCATCTCATTATCATAATAATCCAGGGGATCGGCGGTCGTCAGCCTTCGGTATTGGGGGAGGCCCTCATATGTCTTCCGGTAGGCCTCCAGAGTAAATTTGATGTCGCTGCGCAACAGATATTCGAATCCGGCGATAAACTGTTCGGAATAGTAACTGTCCAGAGAACGGTTTTGGCGGTTTTGCAGCAGTTGAAAATATACCGGCGACTGGTAATGGCGACCATAGGCCAGGTTCAGGGTACTTTGGGGACTCAGTTTCCACCTCATTCCCAGGCGCGGACTCAGCGAATGAAAACCGGTATACTTAAAATATTCATAGCGCGCGCCGGCCGTTAGGGTGAAGCGTTTAAGAAAATCGAACGAGACCTGTCCGTAAAGGGCCGTTTTATAACTATTCAGATCATCATCAAAGCTATCGCCCGCATACACCCGGGCAATACCGGTGGCGGAGTCCGGACGTTGCGCGGCCGGATCATAGGTGAACAGGGTGTCGGCGGCGGAAAAGACGTCAAGGTTAAAGTTCACCTGTTTAATTTGCGCTCCCCAGTTAAACTCCACGCCGCTTTTAAGGCTGTAAGTAAAATCGGACTTTAAGGTTGTTTCCTTTTCCCGCGAACGGTTGGAAAAATAGGTTTTTCCCGTCAGGGTGCGGTACACATCCACATCCCATTCGCTTTGCGCCACGGAAAAGGTGGTGCGTCCGTAAAAGTTGGGACTAAACACGGAGCGCAGGGAGAGTCCCACGGCATACTGTCCGCCGTTGCTTTTCACATTTTCGGCTCCCCGGGAATATCCGGCGCCGCCCTCATCCTGAATGTGGATTTTGTCCCGTCCGTACATCATATTGAAAATAAGAGTACTGGAAGGGGTAAGGTCGTAGCTGAGCCGCCCCTGCAGATTATAATAGCGCGGAATGGCCACCAGCCCGATGGCATCGACGATCAGGTCCAGATAGCTCCGCCGCGCGGAAAGAATATAAGAGCCCCTGCCGCCGTTCAACGGGCCCTCGCTGATCACTCCCGCCCCGGCCATGCCCATATCCAGCGTGGTTTTGAACTGATCCCGCGATCCGTCCCGCAAACGTATATCCATAACGGAAGAAGCCTTATCCCCGTATTTGGCGGGAAAGGCCCCGGCGTAAAAATCCACCTGCCCCACCATCAGCGTATTAATCATGTTAATGGGACCGCCGCCGCTGCCCTGTTCGCCAAAGTGATTGGGGTTGGGTATTTCCACGTCATCCATAAGGAATAGATTTTCACCGGGATTGCCCCCGCGAATGATGATCTCATTATTTTGATCCGACCCGGAAACGACGGAAGGCAGGGATTGCATCACCCTTTGAATATCGAGGGCTGAGCCCGGACTGCGGCGCACCTCCTCAAAATCCATGCTGCGCGCGCTTACCACCGCCTCCCGGGGTTGGGAAAAGTAGCTGGCGGTCACCTCCACCGCTTCGCTTTCCAGCAAATCCGGCGTCATTTCCACCCTTATTATACTTTTATTGCCGGGATTGATAACCACATTGGCCTTCATAACCGTTTCATAGCCTAAAAAATAGATACCGATATTATAACTTCCCGGTTGCAGACCCGTGATAACAAACTCACCGTCCATATCGGTGGCGGCGCCCATCGTCGTTCCCTCAACCACCACATTGGCTCCCGCCAGGGGCTGTTTGTTCGTAGCGTCGGTCACCGTACCGGCCAGTATGCCCTTCTGTATTTGCCCCGCCACAAAAGCGGGCATTACAACCATCAGTAAAATCAAAAAACGCATGGCGCTTTCCTCCCGGAATATATGTATGTGTTACCGGACCCCGGCGCTTTACGCCCGGAGCCTCTTACTTAATTTTGAGGAAATGTAGCACACTTAATTACGGTAAAAAGGAAACTTTGCCGAAAGGGCGGATAAGGAGGATGAATGACCCCTGGCGGCCGATGAAGGAAACCTTCCGCTGTTTTGGCCGCGGGCGCGACTGGCCGAAAGGCCCGGCGGGCCATGGAAAAAGATAAAGGGGGGAAAAGGACCCTCCCCCCGTTTAGAAGTCGATGCCTATTGAAAAATAGTGCTTGGGCAGGCTGGACTTTTGCAGGTCATATTGCCAGGCAAGATCATATTTTAACAGAAAGCCGAACAGATAAACCCGCGCGCCGGTTCCGTAACCGATAAACAGGTCTTCCACCCGGCCGTTTTTCACGCCGCGGAATTTAAAGGGATCGTCCCAGGCGCTGCCCACATCCGTGAACAACACGCCCTGAATGTAGCCGATGCTGATGGGCGGCAGACCCAGATCAAGCCGCAATATCAGCGGAAAACGCAATTCCGCGTTGATCAGACCATATTGATGGCCCACCTTTTCATAGAAGCGGGCGCCGCGTACAGGCGTAACAAACTCGGAAAAATAGACGTCCTTAACCGAATTGATATAACGATCCAAACCGCCGTTAAATTGACGATTCAGCCAGTTGTCCACGCCGCCAAAATAAAAGTTTTGCGCATCCCGGCCAATGCTGGCCCCGGCCGCCAGGCGAAAGGCCAGATGGTAGTAATCATGCAGCTTAAAATATTTCCTTAAGTCCGTCTTTACCGTTGTAAACTCCAGGCTGGCATCGCTGTATTTAGGGCTGGTGGTTATGGAAACCGAGCCTCGGAAGCCGTCCCGGGGTCCCGTGAACCACCATTCCGAGGTATCATATACATAGCGGATGCTGGGCAAAAAGCTGGATACGCGCTGGGTGGGCACGTTTATGGAGAGATATTCCAGTTCGGCGGTCATAAAATAGATGCTGGCGTCTATCCGCGAGAATTTATTAAAAGGCCGGCGGGCCAAAAAGGAAGCGCCGTAATTCCGGAAACGGGTTAAACCGTTCCTGAAGGAGTAATAGGTATTGGAATAGTTAAAAAAGGAGACCCCGTAGTCGATGCGCTTGGGCAGATAAAGGTACTGCGCCACGATATAGCTGTTGCGCAAATCAAAAACCAGGTTGGTGCCCAAATAAATCTGATGGTTGCCAAGGACGTCGCTGTAGGCAATTTGGGTAAAGCCCTGAAATCCCCAATAGGTGTTATATTCCGCCTCGCCATTCACCAGGTCGGCCGAAAATTTAACCTTATAGTTATGAACGCGGAAATTGCCATCCTTGCGTTTATAGTCCTCCTCCTTCAGGGTTACGGCCTTTTTCACTTTTTTAGTCCGCCGGTTCAGATCGGCAAAAACATAGTGGCTGTAGTCCGTGGTACGCGGTATGCTCAACATGGTTTTGGAGCTGTCCTTTTGGGCCGAAACGGCCTGGCTGCTGTCCGGCTCCAGTTTATCCACGGTGCTCAGCAGGCTGTTTTTATCTTCAAGCTTTTTGCGGTATTCCGTATTCTCCAGTTCGGCCGCGGGCAGATCCAGTGGATTTTTTATGGAGTAAAGATCAAAGCCCAGTTCGCTGAAGGAGGTAAAAACCAGAGAGTGACCGTCCTTATCCATGGAAAGCTGAAAGGCGCCCGAAAGCAAATTGGAGACGGGATGACTCTCCTGTGTGGCGATATCATAAACAAAGATGTTGGAAATACCGTTTTGGTCGCTGGTGTAGAGTATTTTTTCGTCATTCGGCCCAAAGATGGGATCGGATTCCAGAAAAGGGGTTTGGGTGATGGCGCTGATCTCCTTTGTGTGCCGCTCCACCACATAAATATCCGTATTCTTAAAATCATGCCCGGACATTTTAAAATCCTCGGGGACGTCCTCCTTGCGCAGGTAGCTACCCCGTTCCGAAACAAAGGCAATGCGCTTGCCATCGTTGGACCAGTGGGGATAGGTATCGGAGAACTGGTCATCGGTAATTTTTTCTATTTTATCCTGTTTGATGTTATAAACATAGATATCTCCGTTGCCATTCAAATTGCCCACAAAGGCGATCTCGTCCCCCAGGGGAGACCATGAAGCGGAAAAAATACCATCCAGGCCAAACTTTTTCTGGGTAATTTCCTCCGTTTTCACATTATAGATATAGAGCGCGTCCTGATCGCCGGCCTTGGCCGAAAAGGTGAGCCGGGTGGCGTCCGGCGACCAACCCATGCCGGGACTAAGCCAGTGAAGCTCCTCAAAGTTCACATCGGTTTCACCCTTGATAATCTTTTTAATGTTTGTGTTGTCAAACATATCCATAACATAGATGCTTTGCTTGCCATCCATATTGGAAAGAAACGCCACCTTGTCCCCCTTGGGAGAAAGCGCGGGACTGATATTCAGATAGCTGTTGGTTTTGCGGTGATTGGTCAGCCTGTGGGCAAACTCCTCGGTTTCAAGGCGATCCTTGATATCGGGCCAGTATTCCTTGCGCATCTTCTTTTGCCATTTTTCCATCAGTTCGTCAATTTTAAGCCCCAGCGCCGCCTTAAACACATTTTCAAAACGGATGCTGCCCTTAATTTTGTGCAGTATTTCGGCCACTTTTTCGTTACCGTACTCCTCGGCGATGTAGCGAAAAAAGGCATTACCGCCAAAATAGGCGCCAAAACTGGGCAGGGCCTGTACCAGGTAGTTGTTAATGGTGGCGTCGCGCACCATCATGTCCGTGCGCGTGTTCCAGCGCTGGGAAAAATACTCGGCCAGCCCCTCTGCAAACCAGGTGGGGACCTGGACGATTTCACCCGATATAATGGACTGCACGGAACCGCCGTACAGCATATCGTTCATCACGGCGTGTACCAGTTCATGATGTATTACATGCCGGAACTGAGAATAGGAGCCCTCAAAGGGCACCACCACGCGGTTTTTATATAATTCCGTTACGCCGCCCACGCCCTCGGGCAGATAGGTGGAGATGACATTGGTCTGTTGAAAATCATTATGGGATTTATAAACGATAATGGAGACACGCTTGGTCAGTTCATAGTTAAAATCACGTTTCAACACCTTATAGGCTTTTTCGGCGGTGTACGCGGTGAACTCGGCAACGCTATAGCCGCCGGAGTAAAAGTAGATATCAAAATGCTCGGTTTGCAGATAGTGCCAGTCAAAATCCCGGTATTGTACCTTATTCTGGCCAAATTGACCCTGAACCTGTATAAAGCCGGAAATAAGAAAAATAAGCGCTATCCTTTTGGCATAAGAAAACATTGTCAACCTCCAACCTGAGCCCGTTTAATTTATATTTTGCCTTTTAACGTTCCTGATGCATAAATTCCGGCATGATATCGCTTAGGATAAACCGCGGCAAAATCATGCTGCTGGTTATGAGTTTATTTTTACTGATGATGTGTTCGGAAAAATCCGACAATGAAGAGTTGCCTTCAAACGAAATGCTGGCTCTTTCTCAACTTATAACCATTAACAATTTAAAAGTTTCAGATTCCGTTAAAATCATTTTATCCCATAAAACGTTACAAGAATATAGCATAACTCCATCACAAATGTCTACCTATTTAAGCAAAAATCCCAAGGATGCGCCTTTTTGGATGGATATTTCCGTAAAGTTGAAGGAGCTTATAAACCGGAGTCAGGAAAAACAGGTTTTCAAAAAGAGTTCCGCCGACACCAGCCGTAAAGGGCGGATAGCAATAGATTAGGCGCGCTTTGTTTTGTTGTCTTCCATCCGGAAATAAGCCCATACCACGCAGGCCAGACTCATGGTGGCGTCGATCATTCCGCTTTGGCGCGCTTCCCGCTCATCGGTAACCGCCTCGGGGATATGATCCAGCAAACCGCTTTGGGTCAGTTTTAATACGGGCTCAAAATACGTTTGCCACTCCCCGGCGGATTTTCCGGGCCAGTCATACTTTCGGGCCGCCTCAACCAGCAGTGAAACGGTCCAGGGCCATATGGCGCCGCTGAAATAGAGGCTGTTCTTGCGGTGTATCGCTCCCCGGCCGTTTTGTACCCCGGGCGCATTCGATTTACAGCCATAAGGCGTTATCATCTCTTTCACCACCTGATCAAACAGGGTCTGTTCTTCTTCCCGTTCCAGGGGAGAAAACGGCAGGGCCAGTAAAACCAGGCGGTTAACGCGCTTATCAAAGCATTCACGCTCGGCGTTTATAAAATCGGCCAGCCCTTCCTGCCTTAAAAAGACCTTTTTAAACGACTCGGCGGCCTTATCGGCGATTTTATCGTATTTGGACGCCCAGCGCTTACGTCCGGCCTTTTGGGCTATCCGGCTAAAAACACGCAAGGCATTGTACCACAGGGCGTTTACCTCCAGCAACTTGCCGTAACGCAACACGTCTCCCGTTTCATCTTTAAGCGGAATCCAACTGGCGCTGGTGCTTTTATTACCGGCAAATATCAGCTTATCCTTGTCCATATATATGTTATAAAGCGTGCCTTTGATGTAGTTATCCAAAATAGAACGGTAGGCATCCATCAATTCATTATCAAACAAGGAGAGATCATTACTCATCTCAAAGTACAAATAGCCCAGTTGGATAAACCACAGACTGATGTCGGCGCTGCAATAGTGATTTTTTTCCTGGCGACCGGGCAGGTATACCGGCAACAGTCCCTGGGAGAGTTCGCCGGCCAGTTCCTTATAGACGGTTTTAAAGCGCTCAAATTTTTCATGGATTAAAAAATGGCCGGGCAGGGAAAAAAGCATATCCCGCGTGGCAAAATTATTTTCCAGTATCGATCCGGGGATCACTTCCCGGCCCTCGATGTTCAGAATGCTGCTTTCCATGCTTTTTTCCACCCGGAACAGTCTCGGGTCATCCGTAAAAAACAGCCCCTTTTTCTCCCGCCGTTTTTCCACTTCCCCGCGGTACAGATGTTCATAGTTGTCTATGGGCAGCTCAACGGAATTGAGGGAAACATAAAGATCAAAGGATTCATAGGGCGCCAGTTCCACCTGAAAGAATCCGGGATTAAACAAAGACTCGGAAGAGTTGGCAAAGTGGTTATGATCATGTATGTATTCAAAATTCTTATACCAGAGATTGGCCGCTATGAATTCTCCCCGGTTGTAAAAAACGGTGGTTTCCGGCATGTCACTTTTCAGGGCCCAGCGTACAAAATGCTCGCCGATATAACTATCGGTATTCAGCCCCTTGGTGGCCCGGGTCAGTTCCGTGGAGTAGCGATCCGCCAGAAAAGGCTTTAGCACCAGCTTTAGGGGCAGCCCCTTGTCCAGCAACTCATAGCGTAATACCAATGTGGGGCTGTCGGACAGGAGAAAAAGCGTTTTTCGCAGGCGCCGCCCTTCGATATCATATAGAAAGGTAGGAAAAGGATTTTTGGAGAATTGTGTCAGATAGACAAACCCCTCGGGAAAAACGCCCGAGGTATAGCGGCTGGTGGAGATTTCGTGAACCCGGTTTTCCACAAAAACCGACTCTTCGAATTTGGAGAGTAAAACAATGCGCCGCCGGGCTTCCGCATCGGGGACGACAAAAAGGCCATGTTCGCGGCGGGTATTCATGCCTATCACCGTGGAGGCGCAGTATTGACCCAAACTGTTTTTTTCCATCCATTCGTATTGGGTCGCTTTTTCTATATCCCGTAAGATTTCCTTATCAACAATCAGATCCATCGTTTCCCCTCATACCCCGTCAGATCAATGCGTAATTGACTAAAACATGTCAAAGCGAATGTATTCAAAAACTATTCAGGGCCTCGTCAACGGTTTCGAATATATCAAATATTCTAAACAGCCGTGTCAGCTCAAACATGGCCCGAACCGGAGGATGCAGCCCAACGATCTTTAAATCGCCGCCCTTCATGGTCGCCTTTTTCAGGCCGGCAACCAGCGCGCCCAGAAAGGAGCTGTCCACAAAGTCCGAGTTCCCGAGGTTTACGACAATATTCTGATGCCCTTCATCAATTTTTGATAGCAGTTCTTCCTTCAGCTTTCCCGATATCTCAACCGTGGCCCGTTTTTCTTCGATATTCACAACGAGAACGTTGTTTTTCTCCTCGAAATTAAAACTCATATGCAATCACCCTTCCGATTTATGATAATTTACATTTATCGGAAATTAAAGCCGGGAGTAAACTATTTTTTATCATTTTCCTGATTTCTTCTCATCGTGTATCATTTGCGGAAGGAGGGAGAGCGGGTTTTCAGGCAGAACCGTGCGGAAGATTTTCCGAAACCGTTTGGTGTCGGCGACAAAACGCACAACCTCCACTTCCCGGGCCGGCAGCACCTCCAGGGTGCTGGCGGAACCACTCAGCTTCAGTATTTCCTCCGCCAGGTCAAAAAGCGTTGTGCCCCGGCCCGAGCCGACATTGACCGCTTCGCTTGATCCCTCATGGGTCATGATTTCCATAAAAACATCCGTCACGGTATCGACGCCGATAAAGTCGATAAGCTGCTTGCCGCCATAGATCGTCAACGTTTCTCCGCGCAGCGCCTTATCGATAAAGATGGGGATTACCCGGTTCGAATCCCCGCGTCCGTACACATTGGCCAGACGAACGGTAAAGACATCCAGACCGTAGGTTTGGTTAAAAACGGCGCAATAGCGTTCGCCGCACAATTTGCTTGCCCCATAGGCATTTTTGGAATTCAGGGGATGATTTTCATCCACGGGGATATACTCCGCCTCTCCGTAGCTCTCGCGCGAGGAGGCAAAGACAAAACGCCTTACCGACCGTTCACGAGCGAACTTTAAGGCGTTAAACGTACCGCCCACGTTGGTTTCAAAGGAATAGTCCAGTCCGCTGACGGCCCCCATCACATTCGATTGCGCGGCCAGGTGATACACCATTTCGATGCCGGAGGGAAGTTTTTCAAAATCCGCATAGCGTCGGATATCCCCTTCATAAATAGTCAGCAAAGAGTGATCCCGCACATCCGCCAGGCTCTGCCGGGACGCGCGGAAAAAATTATCCATAATGGTAACCCGGTGGCCTTCCGCCAGCAGACGCCGGGTTAAATGACAGCCGATAAAGCCGGCGCCGCCCGTGACCAAAACATGCATCAGGCCAGCTCCACTTCGCGTCCTTCGGCGGCGGAGGTATACAGCGCTTCCATCAGGCGCATCATCTCCAGCACGTCGTCTTTTTGCCCGCGTTCCGGCGCTTCTCCCCGGGCCGCTTTTATAAAGGCGTCTATCTGATGTTCATACGCGTCCCGGAAACGGATGCGCGTGGAAGAGTTGGACACCGGCGACACGTTGACCAGATTGCCGTGCAGCTCCTTATGAATGCGCAGGGGATTTAACTTGGCCGATCCCTTCCGGCCGAACACATGGGTATAGACGGTATCTTTTTCCAGAAACATCTTCCAACTGGTTTCGATGGTTATGGTCATGCCGTTTTCCGCCTCCAGCACCACCAGCGCCGCGTCTTCCACCTCAACATTTTCATATAGCTGATAGGCATGCATGCGCACCTTTTTTATTTTAGGCATGGCGGTTAAAAACAGGGCCACATCCATAAGCTGGATACCCATATCCATCAATACCCCGCCCCCGGAAGATTTTTTTTCCGAATACCAACTGCCGTGAATCTCTTTTTCCCAGCGCCGCAGCCAGCCGGCCTTGATATAAAAAATTTCACCCAGCTCGCCGCTTTCTATAAACTGGCGCAACATACGCACATCGCTGCGGTAACGGTTGTAAAGGGAGGTCATCAAAACCCGCTTTTGTCCGGCGGCATAGTCATATAATTTCAGTGCCTCTTCTATTTTAAAGGAGATGGGCTTTTCCACAAAAACGTGGATGCCCTTGCTGAGCGCCAGCCAGGACATGGGATAATGATAGACGCTGGGCGTACAGATATGAATGGCGTCCGGACGTTCTTTTTTTATCATCTCATCCACCACAAAATACCAGTGGGGAACATTGAATTTTTCGGTTATGGCCCGGGCCTTGCCCTGATCCACGTCGCAAATGGCGCACAACTCTACATCTTCCCGCGCGGCTAAAATGGGCAGGTGGGCTATCTGGGCAATTTTCCCCGCGCCAACCACGGCCACTTTAAGTTTCTTCATTTCTACTCCTTCACAAAGGCTTTAAACTGATATTCTTCCAGAACGTCGATGGCCCGCAGGGCCTTTTCCATGGTATCGAAGGAAAGGCGGAAAACGCCCCCTTCCTTCTCGCGAATCTTTAACAGTTCAATATCGCGAATATCAATATCATGTTCAAACAAAGCGTTGGAAATTTTAGCGATTACCCCGGCGCGGTCGTCCACATATACCAGAATATCCGTCAGCGGCGATAAAAAGCCCTTGTTTTGCCGGGGTATCTGTTCGCGATAGCGGTTTGCCGCCTCAAAAGAGGCCTCCAGCGCGTTCAGATTGCGCTCTTCCTCGCTCAGCACGGCCATAAAATCACGCAGCGCTTCCCGCACATGATGCCGGTTGCTGTTTAAGATATCCTGCCAGATGGATATGGAACTGGAGGCGATACGCGTAATATCGCGGAAACCACCGGCGGCCAGCTCCATAAAAGGCAGTTCGCCGTCATCGCGGCGGCCCACGGTGTTCACCAGGGCAATGGCGATAAGCTGGGGCAGGTGACTGATATAGGCCATAACGCGGTCATGGCCGGCGGCGGGCAAAAGGAACAGCCGGGCTTTTATCTTTTCCAGCAGAGGGATAAGCTTTTGTTTTACCGGCGAATCGGCGGGCACGCCGGCCGCGGACAGCACATAAACGGCGTTTTCGTAAAGCAACGGGTTGGCGGCGTCCAGACCGCTTTTCTCCGCGCCGGTCATGGGATGGCTGCCGATATAGCAGCCGCTAAAGGCCAGCGCGCGGCTGTATTCCTCAATCTCCTTTTTGGTGGAGCCCAGATCGGTAACAACCGTATTCGTATCCACCACGCCGTTAAGTTGCGCCAGATGCTCGCGGATTACGCCAATGGGCGTGGCCAAAAAGATGATATCGGCCCCGGCGCAATCGGCGGGCCATTGCCCGACCTTGCGTTCAATAATGCCCCGTTGCAGCGCCTCGTCCATCACATCCGGCCGGTCATAACCCCATACCCGGCATTCCGGGAGATTATTTTTTATAGCCAGGGCCAGGGAAGCCCCCATCACACCCAGCCCGGAAATGACTATCTTCATGGGATTAGAGTTGAACGGGTTCTGCTATCTTCCGCCCAATAACGCCGGCAATCACGCGGATCTGCGCCATCAGCTCTTCAAACTGATGCGGGTAGAGGGATTGCGCGCCGTCGGACAAAGCTTTGTCCGGATCGTCGTGCACCTCAACCATAAGGCCGTGGGCGCCGGCGGCCACCGAGGCGCGGGCCATGGGCAGCACCTTATCCCGCAGGCCTATGCCATGCGAGGGATCGGCAAAGACGGGCAGATGCGAAAGTTTTTGCATAACCGGTATGGCGCTGATATCCATGGTGTTGCGGGTATAGCTCTCAAAGGTGCGTATGCCACGTTCGCAAAAGATAAGTTTATCGTTACCGCCCGCCAAAATATATTCCGCGGCCATCAACCACTCCTTAAAAGTGGCCGAAATGCCGCGTTTTAGAAAAATGGGCGTCCGCGTTTTCCCCAAAGCGCGGATAAAGGTAAAGTTTTGCATATTGCGCGCCCCCACCTGGATGATATCGGTATAACGCTCCACCAAATCTATCTGATCCTTATCCATCACCTCGGTAATCATCAACAGGCCGTATTTATCCGCGGCGGCCCGCATATATTTAAGGCCCTCTTCGCCCAGTCCCTGAAAGGCATAGGGGGAGGTACGCGGCTTAAAGGCGCCGCCACGCAACACCCTGGCCCCGGCGGCGGCCACTTTTTCGGCAATGCGCATGATCTGCTCTTCCGACTCGATGGAACAGGGCCCGGCCATGACCACCGTTTCCTCTCCCCCAAACTCCACATCGCCGATGGTGAATACAGAATTATCGGGCTTAAACTCGCGGCTAACCAGTTTATAGGGCGCGCTTATGCGGTAGGCGTCGGCAACGCCCTCCATCAACTGCATGGTGCGGATATCCAACTTGGCGGTGTCACCGATAACGCCCAGCAATATATGCTCCACGCCCGTGGAACGGTGTACGTCAAAACCTTCCTTGTCCAGGCGTTCGATAACACGCTCCACATTTACTTCCGGCGTGTTTTTTTCCATTAAGATGACCATCAGGGGACTCTCCTGTTTATGTTTTTCTTGTCGAGATAAAGCTGCAGTATGTTCACCGCCGCTACCTGATCTATTATATTTCTGCTTTTACTGCTCTTCCTGCCCGCGGCCCGGAGCTGGTCGGCGGCCATTTTTGTGGTCAGACGTTCGTCAATGGTTTCCACGGGGATGGAAAGCGCCTCTTCCAGTTCCACAACATATTCCCTTATTTTTCCGGTCTGGATGGAATCGCCGCCCTTCATGGTGTAGGGCATGCCCACGATAAGCCGCTTGACCTCTTTTTCTCCGATGAGTCTTTTAATCTCCTCCAGAGGCAGTTTATCCTTTTTTCCCATTTTCAACGTTGT
The DNA here is from genome assembly GCA_027006055.1 of Calditrichia bacterium. Classification (GTDB taxonomy): domain Bacteria; phylum Calditrichota; class Calditrichia; order Calditrichales; family J004; genus J004. The sequence continues at coordinate 20,860 of JALTKX010000066.1, forward strand.
CAGCGGATGAGCCAACATGCCCAGTCCGTCGCTGACGGATACGCCGATGCGAACGCTGCCGATATCCAGCGCCATAAGAATTTCAGTCATTGATTTTAGCTAACCCCAAAAAGAAGTGAAGAGGTGGTAAAATAACATTTTTAAAGATAAGATGTGTGATTTAGATGGATTTCCCCTGCTAAAAAAAGAAGAATTATTCCGGATATTCCTGTTTTAGCTCGTCCTTTAAAATTTTTCCGGCTTTAAAATGGGTCTTCCGCCGGGCGGGAACATAAATAATCTGCCCGGTACGCGGATTGCGGGCCTTGGGCTTGGCCTTGGTTTTCTTCACCTCAAAAACGCCAAAGTCACGGATTTCGATACGTACCTCGGGATCGGCCTCGCTTAATATTTTACGCAGGGAGACGAAGACAGCGTCCACGAACTTTTCCGCCGTATAAATCTTAATATTTTCACCGTTACTCTCGTTATACTCCAACGCGGTTCGTTTGGCAACATCCTTTTTTGTAACGGTTCTCATAGGCACCTCCGGAATACTTCCTGCATAAAAATGAGCTTAAAAATAAACGACCAATCCATTCAAAGCAAGGTTTATATCTAATAATTCCAATAATTTACACAAAAATATTTTTTTGATGTTCAAGCATCCTAAACTTCGGCATCGATCGAATGATCTTTATACGCGGCGGAAAAAATCAGGATAAATCCGCTTTTCCCAAAGCAATACGAACAGCGCCGCCCGAACAAAGCCCGGAGCCGCGAATTATTTTCCACTCATCTTTTTCAGCTCATCCAGTTTTTGCAGGGCCTGCATGGGAGTAAGGTTGTTGATATCGATCTCCTTTAACCGCGATTCCACCGGCGATGGCCGGGGAGTGCTGAAAAGATTCATCTGGTTCTGATCCACATCGCGGCCGGGACGGCGCCGGGCCAGACGGGGCTTGCGCGAATGGGGATTGAGTTCGTTGGCTTCCAGATTTTGCAGAATCTCCCTGGCCCGTTCAATCAGTTCCGGCGGCAGCCCGGCCAGTTGCGCCACATAGATACCATAGGAATTGTCGGTGCCGCCGGGAATGATTTTGCGTAAAAATATCACCTGATCGCCATGTTCTTCCACGGCCACATTATAATTATGCACCCTCGGCAGCAGCAGGGCCAGCTCGGTCAGTTCGTGGTAATGGGTGGCAAAAAGAGTTTTACAGCGGATGCGCGCCGTTTCATGCAGATACTCCACCACCGACCAGGCGATGGAAAGTCCGTCGAAAGTGCTGGTGCCGCGACCGATCTCATCCAGAAGAATCAGGCTTTGCGGCGTGGCGTTGTTGAGGATATTAGCCGTTTCATTCATCTCCACCAGAAAGGTGCTTTCGCCGCGGGCCA
>JALTKX010000067.1 GCA_027006055.1 Calditrichia bacterium
GCGTAAATGCGTTTGGGGTTGGAAGGGGCAATGGCCAGGCCGATGCGGCCCAGTTCGCCGGCGGGCAGGCCGTCTTTTTCGGTGCGCTTTTGCCAGTTTTGCCCGCCGTCGTAGCTCACGTACAGACCGCTGCCCTTGCCGCCGGAATTAAAAAACCAGGGCCAGCGCTGGTATTGCCACATGGCGGCTACCAGCTTTTCCGGGTTTGCGGGATCCATCACCAGGTCGGCACAGCCGGTGGAGTCGTTGACAAAAAGCACCTTTTTCCAGCTTTTGCCGCCGTCCCGGGTTTTAAAAACACCGCGCTCTTTGTTCGGGCCCCAGGCGGAACCCAGCGAGGCGGCATAAACGATGCTGCTGTTTTGGGGATTGATAATGATGCGGTGGATGGTGCGGGTTTTGACCAGCCCCATGCGTTGCCAGTTTTTACCGCCGTCAATGCTTTTGAAAATACCGGCGCCGCTGTTTTGGCTGTTACGCGGATTGCCCTCGCCGGTACCCACCCAGATCACATCGGGATTGTTGGGGTCCAGGGCCACGGCCCCGATGGACTGTACCGGTTGTTTGTCGAACAGCGGCTCCCACTTAACGCCGCCGTCGGTGGAGCGCCACAAACCGCCCGAGGCCGCGCCCACGTAAATGATATCCGGATTTTTCAGCGACACGGCGATGGAGGTCACCCGGCCGCTCATGCCGGCGGGACCAATGGCGCGCGGGGCTACCTGTTTAAACAGAGAGTCCGGCAGGGCGTCCGCACCAAGGGCTAAACCCGTTACCATGAATAAAATAACCAACAGACGATAGATATAAGTCATATTTCCTCCACTCCTGTGCATCATTAAAAGGGACAATGCTAAACATAGCTTTTCCGGGTGAAAGATAAAAGAAAAAAGGAGCTATCCCCCGGCGGTTGATGAAATGCCCCGGCAGGGGGCCTGTATATTTGAGGTGAGACCAATAAATGGAGCGCGCCTATCGGAAAAACGGGGTAGTGCGCGGAGTATATTCCGGCTCCACGCCTTGCATGGAAAACGTAAATGGGATAGTTTGGAAATTATGTGGGGTGGCGTATAATCCCGGGTATGGCGCTCTAATGCATGGGAATAATAAAAATACTTTTGACCCGTTTTTACGAACAAATAAAAACCTGGAATAGTATGATAATTGATATTTTAAAGGCTGAAGAGTTTATAGTATTTCTTTTAAATCGAATTGAAGACTATAAAAAGGACTGGTATATAAGCGACAATGAAGTGCAGGAACTTATAAACGAATTGGATAATTTTAAAAATTATATTGAAGTTTCTCCATTAATTCCAGGTAAGATCAAAGAGAGAATTTTAAATCTAAATCTGAATACGAAACAAAAAATTTCAAAAGCTCAAAGATATTTTGATGTTATACTTGATTATGAGAGAACCGATAACTCTTTAATTCAAGCCGAACGGAAAGAAGCCTTTGATATT
>JALTKX010000068.1 GCA_027006055.1 Calditrichia bacterium
CCCAATAGATCAATAATATTCGATTCCTCACAGGCATTGACAAAATCAGATATATAAGAAGTCAGATTTACGTATTAATTTCCTACTACTTCCGCACCACGGTCTGACGTTTCTTTTTAATCCATCCAAATATTCGGATAAAAAAAAGCTTATTTTCAGCGATCAAACCTTAGTAGAAAGTGACCGTGAAAAATCTCTAAGCTTATTAGCCCATCGCTTGATGGTGTTGTAAAATATAAAAGTGAACAAGATTGTAGTTTATTAAGGCATACCTCTTTTCCAACCAAGAGTGGGTAGCAAAAATAAGGCTATTTAGCAAATAACAAGTCTTCCTCCCACTTCCACAAAGAGTTTGTTGAAGAGTTTTTCTGCCAGTAATTCAGGAATTTACTTTTAAACGTCCACCTTCTCTTCGGAAGGATGCTTGATGATGCGCACCCGTTCAATTCTGCGACGATACACCCGCTCCACGATAAACTCGTACTCTCCCCAGCGGATGGAGCTTTTTGTTTTGGGTACCGCGCCGAACTGTCCCAATAGGAAGCCGGCCAGGGTATCCACATTCTCCTCCACGGGCAGATCAAAATTATGGTCGTTGAGTTCATCGATGCCTATGCTGCCGTTGGCCACATAGGTGTGGTCATCAACCTGTACCAACTCCGGCGCCTCCTCATCATACTCATCCTGGATTTCACCGACGATCTCCTCAATAACGTCTTCCAGGGTGACCAGACCGGCCGTGCCGCCATATTCATCCACAACAATAGCCATGTGGATACGCTCCACGCGGAACTCACGCAGCAGGTCATTGACCTTTTTCTGCTCGGGCACGATATAGGGCTCATGGGCCAGCTTCATCACATTGAAATCGCTTGAATTGCGCTTGCGGATCAGGGGCAGCAAATCCTTAACATGAATCAGACCGACGATATTGTCGATGGTCTCCCTGTAGATGGGAATGCGCGAGTGGCTTTTTTCCCTGATAACCTTAAGCAACTGGGTCAGGGTAACGTCATCGGGTACACAGACCATGTCGATACGCGGCACCATGATCTCGCGGGCGATGGTATCGCTCATCTCAAAAATACTGTGTATCATGTCCCGCTCGTCCTTCTGCAGGGCCAGGCCCTCATCGTCCGCGTCCACCAGATTGCGCAGTTCGTCTTCCGTTAAATCGTAGCGATCCTTTTCGATGCCGATATGATGGGCGCTAAAATTAAACAGCTTCTCCAGCACAACCGATAGGGGCAGCAACAGCATATAAAAGAAACGAAACAGCGGCAGAAAAATCCGGATCATTAAAAGGGGTCTGTGGGAAGGCAATTGCTTGGCCAGAACTTCCACCACAACGATATCGAGGAACCAGTAAGCGGCCAGGGGTAACAGGTAATCGCCGCTGCCATTGATCACAATCAAAACAACCAAAACAATCCGTGACAGGGTGCTGCCGATAACCGTGGTCAGCAGTACGCGTTGCGGATGGTCCTGCAGGGCCTCGATAGCCTTACGCAGTCCGTTCTCCTCCGGCAGGGTGATAAGTTCTTGATGATGGATGCTGAACAGGGCGTTTTTTGAACCTACAAACAGGGCGGTCAGTAGTATCCCCGGCACAATGTAGGCAAGATGGATAAAGGATGAGGGGTCCAAAATGTGTTTTAAGCTCCTGCGCTGATTCGACTTAAATGGCATGCCTTGATATGGCGATGCGGAATTTAGCTTATTTCATCGCCATAAACAAAAAATATTATTGGGAAAGAGCGCTCTTCCACAATTGCGGGAAGGCAGCGTTGCGGGAAAAATAAAAGGGATACCGTCCCTTGCGGCCCGACGGCGGCAATACCTTTCAGATCGTTGACAGCCCTGCCCGAAAACCGGCATTATTACAGGCTTTTAACGAGAGTTATGGCTACCGTTTCCAGCACAACCAGCACGGTCATGATTTTCAACAACCTGCCCAAAAGCTGGTCATCGCCCTTAATGATGACAAACACGGCCACCGTCAAACCGGTCAGGGCGCCATACATAACCCCTTCCAGCCCCTTAAGCAGGGCCTCCAGCCCCATAAGCCCTTCAAGCTGAATAACAAAGGCGGCAATAATCCCTCCGCTGACCATAAAGGCCAGCACCGCGAGCACCAGCAGGCCGAAACATTTTAAACTATGCATAGAGTCCTCCTCAAAACCCTCTAAAATATACACAAAATTTCGCGGATAAAAAGAGCAGGCCTAAATAAAGATGAATTATTGCCCGAAATGCGCATCCCGCCGGCGATATATGCCCTTTTATTAAATAGAGGCGACCGGCTATATCAGTCCGGCCATCAGCGCCAGGGAAATAAGTATCAGCATGGCCGCCACCACGGTGCGCACGGAGCCGATGGTCATTTTTTTCAGCATCCTGTTGCCGATAAAGGCGCCGAGAAAGGCGGCCAGCACGGCGGTGAGCAGCAAGGGGGCGTTATCCATATAGAGTTCGGGTTTAAAGCGGGAAGAATATATAAACAACCGGGCTACATCGATAATTACGGCTATAACCACGCCGGTGGCGATAAAGGCTTCCTTGCCCAGGTTAAACTTTACCAGCACCGCGCTGCGCAGGGCCCCCTGATGGCCGGAAAGGCCGCCAAAGAACCCGCTTAACAAGCCACCCAACGGCAGAGACCAGGCCGATTTTTGTATGGGGGGCATCCATTTAAAAATATCCATCAGGGCAAAAAAGAGGATTAAAAGAGCAATGCTGACATCGAGGGCGCTAACGCTGAAGGAACGTCCCAGCCACTGATAGCCGTACAGTGGGGGCCGTTCCGTCAGCCAGACCAGCAGGGAGGCGCCGCCCATGGCCGCCACGGCCGCGGGCAGGCCAAAGGCCAATACCGTGCGCCAATCGGCCCTGCGACCGATCAGGGTCAGTTTAAAAAGATTGTTAAGCAGATGAACGACGGCGGTAAGTGCAATGGCCGACTCCAGGGGAAAAAAGAGCGCAAAAGCGGGCATGAGCAGCGTGCCCAGACCAAAGCCGGAAAAAAAAGTGAGCGCCGAAACCATCAGCGCCACAATAGCTATTATAAGATAGCCGGACATAAATTTTAGTTGCCTTCAGCCAAAGGCACCCTTACTTTCGCGCGTACAATAAAAGCTTCGCGGTAATTACGGTCGCGGGCCTCGTCCTTAATTTTCTCGGCCTCTTCCCTGGTAACGGCGTCGCCCACGCGTACCTTGTATAAATTGGACTCAAAGGTTAAGTAGGTGGCATAACCCAAATCGGAAAAAAGTTCCCGCGCTTCCTCGCGCACCAGCGTCGCCCGCTCCAGATCCTTGGTTACGAATATCTGTACCTGAAAACCGTTCACTTCACGGTATCGGGTTTCAGCGGCCGGAGAGGATTCTTTTTCCTTCGCGCTCTCTCCCGCTTCCGCCTCACGTACCCTGGGGGCCCGGGCAATGATAATATCATCATCGTTCAGGGTGGAGGGATCAAAGCTTTCGTCATACTTTTTGGAGGAAGTCGCGTTGCCGTTATTTTCACGGGCAAGCTTTTTCGTCCCTCCGCAGGAAGCCAAAAAGGCCAACAGGGTCATCAGAATAAAAATACGCATGATATTCCTAAATCTCTTCTATGGATTTAACGGGCAGCCAGCCGGTCTTTCCGTCCCTTAGCCGGACAAGTTCCCAGTCGCCGCTTTTACGTTCCATCAGCACCTTTGTCCCTTCATGCAGGATAAAAAGTTCCGTGGCTTCGCTTGCGGGTTCGGCATGGACGGAGATACTGCTGTCCATCACTACGGCAAATTTTTCCGTTTCCGCAAGATACAGACGTTGCAGCCATACAATCAATGCCAAAAGCCATAAAAACATCATTAGCTTTATAAAAAAAAGAGGCGTTGCCCGGCCGCGGTTTTTTCGGTAATAGTAGTAGGAAAGAGCGCCAATCATCAGGGTAAACAACATAAAAGAGAGCCAACCCCATGTGCGCGGCCCCATCATGGCGCCCAGGGCCTCCCACCATCTGGCCAGAAAAAGCCGGGGCGGTTCCGCTATCTGATCGGGCAGGGTCATGATCAACAAATCCAGGTTTTGTTTCAGGGCCTCGTCATCTTCCAAAAACACGGCGGCCCGTTCATAGTTTAGGCGCGCCAGCCCGGGGCGGTGCAACCGGTAGTAGCAGTTCCCTAAATTGTAATAGACTTCCCCGCTCTCCATTCCCTGCGATAAAATCTTTTCATACAGGGCGGCGGCCTCTTCAAAGGCGTCATTTTTATAGGCCGCGTTGGCCTGTTCAAACAAAGTGTAAGGGTCCTGAGCCCGGACGCCCGCCGCGGCGGACAAAACCAATATCAGTATAAACAGCTTTTTCATAACACTTTTTCCAATTGGGTGATCAGATCCCGTGCCTGTTCCAATAACTTTCCGCGATTGCCGGCATTGTCGTCCGCCCCGCCATATTGCCGGAAGCGGCTTTCATTCAGCACGCCGGAGAACCGTTTCACCAGTTCCGGGGGAACATGATGCTCTGTCAGATATTTATCGATTTCATCACTGTTAAAACTACTCAGCTCCATATTCAGCTTATCGCGCACATAACCGCTCAGGGCCTCATCGATGGCCTTGTAAAAAGCGCCCGCTTCACCCTCCATGTGACGGGTGGCGTCCTTTAGCCATCTGTTGGCCTGCCGCCCCGCCTTTAGGCGACGGCTTAGCTGCACGTTACCGGCCAATCGCGCCCGACGGGTATCATAATAAAAGAAAAGAGCAAACAGAAGAAGCACGGCACAATAGGCCAAAGCCACGGCCCGGACGCCATTGGCGGAATCCTCCAGCGGCTGAAGACGGGTCTGTTCCTTGATAAAACGGATATCGCGCCCCAGCAGGGTCACCTCCCGGCGGCTAACACCGCCCAGGGGCGTCGGTTGTCCCGGTCGCGCCTCGCCGCTTATCTTCAGAACAATAGGCCTGCTGTTTAATGTTACATAGCTCCCCTTTTGAGGGTCAAAATAGGAAAAACTCAGCGGTTTTAGCCTGAATGTCCCCGGCACGCGTGGAATCAGTATGTATTCCGCCGATTTCACACCGCCAATGCCGCGCCTGTTTTTAGTTACCCGCGTTTGTATCTTCGGTTCGTAACGCTCTATATCGGGCGGGATGGATGGCACGGGCAGTTCAACCAGCTTCATGTTTCCCCTGCCCTTTAAAACGATTTTGAGCGAAACCGCCTCGTTTACCGGTATGTCGCTTTTGTCCGCGGCAACTTCCAGGCTATAATTCCCCACGGCGCCCTTAAAACCGTCCGGCTTTCCCCGCGCGGGCAGAGCTTTTACCTTAAAGCGTATTGTGTTTGTTTTCACCGGCGTCTGAATCGTCCGGCCCGGCCGGTCAAAAAAGCTGTCAAACAAACTGCGGCTTCGGGCCCGGCCACGCACAACCGACTGGGTAATTATTTCCATCGGCTCCAGCGTAATCTCTCCGGATTGGGTGGGAAAGAGAGCCGCTTTTTTCAGGGTGACTACATTGTAATTCATCCCGTTTATCACTTCGCTCTTTATCTCCGGTTGTCGGGGTAAATCAAACTCTTCCGTCCAGAAACCGGTATTGGAAGGCAGTTTTTCCACCTCATAGGTTTGGATGTTGATGTTAAAATAGAGCTTGTACTCCACAATGATCTGCTCACCGACATAGGCGTTTGTTTTAGAGGGGATAGCCTTAAAAAATATCTTTTTCCCCTCCAGGGCCGGATCAACGGCGTTTTTCTTTTTTGTATCCCCGCTTCCGGCGGGACGCACCGTCACCGTCACCGGACGGGTTTTCATCAGCGTCCCGTTATTATCCAAACTGGCGGGAGCGATGGTCAGCCTGCCTTCGCGGCGCGGCTTAAGTATAAAGGAATAGCTTTTGGAGGAGCTCATCTTGCCGTTTATCCACTGCATATTGGTGGATTGATTGGGGCCGGAAAGGACATAGAAATCCTTAAAGTCCGGGAACGATACATCCGGCAGACCGCCGCGATCTCCCTGAACCTTTACCGTATACCGCACCCTCTGATCCATACGGATATCATTATCGGAAACATAGGCCGTAAAAGTGATATCCGCGGCCAGTATGAGGGAAACCCACACGGCAATCATTGCGGGAATGAATTTGTAATATCGTTTCATAATGATCCGTTACCAGTCCTTATCGGTTTTCCGCCGCGCCGGTACCTTAATCGGCGGCTTTTTCTTTTGCGCATCCTTTTCGGCTTCTTTTAAGGCATTTAAGATGCGCCTGGCCTCTTCCCGGCTGATCTTCTGTTTTTTTCCGGCGGACTGTTCTTCCTTTTTATCCTTATCGCCGCCCTGTTGGGGCTTGTTCTGTCCGTTTTGTTTATCCTGCTGTTCCTTCTTGTCCTTTTTTTCATCCGGCTTATTCTGTTTGTCCTGATCCTGATTCTTTTGTTGATCCTTGTCGCCGGACTCCCCTTTGTTCTTATCCTTTTGCTTTTGCTTGTCGTTTTGCTTTTTTATTTTTTCCAGTAGGGCTTTTAGTTTTTCATCATCGGGGTTTTGCCTAAGGCCAAGCTCCGCCAATTGGCGGGCCTGTTCCATCTTGCCCTCAACGTAAAGCCGGGCGGCGTCCTCAAAAACGGAGGCCTTTACCAAGGCGGCCCCTAGCAGTATCGTCAACAGGAGTGTCAAAGGCCTGTTCATTGCAGCTTGCCTTTCTCTATGTCGTTCACATCCTTCAGCCTGCCGATAAAACTGTTGTAGGCGGCCACGGTCTTATCCCGTGAAAGAGCCAGACGCATCAGTTCGTAGGCCTCCTCAAACCGGGCCTGTTGCACATACTCCCCCGCCTTCTTTCTCATCTTTTTGGCGTATTCGCTGGGTTTAATGTTTTCATTTTTATTCTGCTCATTCTTCTGTTGTTGTTCCGTAAGTTTTCGTTTGGCCAGCTCCAGGTTGTATTTCGTCTCCCCGTCTTCCGGGTTTAAATCCAGCGCTCTTTTATAGGCGTCTATGGCCTCCCGGTATTTCTGTTGGGCAAAAAAGCTGTTGCCTATATTGTAATAGGCATTCTGCCTCAAACGATTGTCGCTTTTTTCACCGGCGGCTATAATCTTGTAAAACTGTTTGCGGGCCTCGTCATATTTTTCCAACTTAAACAGCGCGTCGCCCAGATTAAAGTGCGCGCGCGGATTGTACGGGTCTTCCGTCAGGGCGCGGCGATAGGCCTCCGCGGCCTGACTGTAGGCGCCCTTGTTGTAAAAGGCATTGCCCTCCTCCACCAGGGAACGCAGGGATTGCGCCTTTGGCGCGCCGGCGAGTAATAGCGCGATGGCCGTAAAAACCTTGATCATATTATGCTTCATTTTTTTTCCATGCTGTTGTCGCCGGACGTCTTTCCGGCAAAAGAGTTTCCCAAAAAAGAAAAATCAACGCCAGGGCTAAAAAAATCTGAAAACGGTCTTCATACCGGGAGAACTGCCGGGAGGTCAGTTCCTTTTTGTCCATGGCGCTTACTTCCCGGTAGATGGTCTGCAGCTCCGCCTCTCCATTGCCGGCCAAAAAGAACTTGCCATTGGCGGCAAAGGCGATCTGTTGCAGAATGGCCGCGTCCAGCCGGGTGGTGACCACATTGCCTTTTTTATCCTTTTTAAACCCCCTGGGGTTGCCGTAAGCGTCATATAGGGGAATGGGCACGCCCTGTTCCGAACCCAGGCCGATGGTGTAAATGACCACGCCCTGACGGGCGGCTTCTTCGGCGGCTTTAACCGGATCGTCCTCATGTTCTTCCCCGTCGGTGATCAGTATCAGCACCTTATGTTTCTGATCCTTTTGATTGAAGGCCCGCGTGGCCGTGCGGATGGCGTCGGCTATGGCCGTGCCCGGCAACGGAATCAGCCGCGTATCCATCATGCTCAAAAACATGCGCGCGGCGGCATAATCCAGCGTCAGCGGCATTTGCACGTGGGCAATGCCGGCAAAGGCCACCAGACCGATTCTGTCGCCGTGAAGCATATCAATCAGTTTATTGATCTCGTATCTGGCCTTTTCAAGACGGTTGGGCTTAATATCCTCGGCCTGCATGCTCAGGGAAACGTCCAGGGCCACAATGATATCGATGCCCTTTTGCTTAACATCTTCCAGACGCGTGCCGATTTGCGGATTGGCCAGGGCCAGCACCAGCATAACATACGCCAGCATAAACAGTATAAACCTTGTCCGCCGCCGGCCGGGCAGCACCCCCGGCGTCAGGCGTTTAAGCAGAACCTCGCCGCCAAAACGGCGCATCATCTTCCCGCGCATGGAATCCGCGTAAAGATAAAGAGCCATCAACAGGAATACGCCCCACAAGGCGTGCAGCCACATGGGATGGTCAAATCGTAAAGCTTCCATCGGCGCCTCAGGGTATCCTTCTTAAATATGTATGGTTGAGCAGGACTTCCGCCAAAAGGAAAAAGAGCCCCGCCAGGGCAAAGTACAGATAGAGCTCATCATAACGCGTATATTCCTTTACTTCGATACGTGTTTTCTCCAGCTTGCCTATTTCATCGTAAATCTGTTTCAGGCTTTGCGTATCCGTGGCCCGGAAGTAACGGCCGTTGGTGGCCTCGGCTATTTTTTGCAGTGTCTCCTCATCGATGCGCACCTCAATCTGCCGGTAGCCCGGCCCGAAAAGAGGATCGTTTTGCGGAAAGCGGGCCAGCCCCCGGGTTCCCGCGCCGATGGTATAGATCTTAATGCCAAAGCTGGCGGCAATTTGCGCGGCCGTCAGCGGGTCCACCTGACCGGAGTTATTTACCCCATCGGTCAACAGGATAATGACCTTGCTTTTGGCCTTGCTGTCGCGCAGACGGTTCACGGCATTGACGATGCCCATACCGATGGCCGTACCGTCCCAACTGTTATCGGCCACCTGAATCTGATCCAACAGGGTCACCAACACATCATAATCGAGGGTCAGCGGACATTGGGTAAAGCTCTCGCCGGCAAAAACCACCATGCCGATACGGTCGTTTTTACGTTCCTGAATAAACTGCCGGGCCACGGCCTTTACCGCCTGCAGGCGGTTTTTGGGTTTAAAATCCTCGGCCAGCATACTGCTGGAAACATCCAGCGCCAGCACAATATCAATCCCTTCCGTGCTTATCTCGCGCTCCGCATTGGCCGACCGGGGCCGGGCCAGGGCCAGTATCAACAGCGTAATTCCCAGCAGACGCAACAGGGGCAGCAGGGGCAGCAGGCGCTGGCGCGGGCTTTTGGCCAGCTTCCGCGCCAGGCCCACATCGGAAAACTTAAAACGCGGCAGGCGCCCCGCCCCACTCCGGTAGTGCTGCCAGGCCAGAACCGGAACCATTATCAACAACAGCAGATACCAGGGATCGCGAAATTCAAACATTTAATCCGGCCGCCTATTTTGTTTTATACAACTGATCATGTGTCAACAGAATATCCTCTAAATCCTTCTCCTTTACCATGACAACCCTGCCGCCAAGGGCGTCGCGCACATAGCGCCGGTCACCGCGCACCTTACCAAACTCCAGGCGCACCTCGGGCTTCTCATCGATAAAGAGTTCCACAACGGCGGCGGGTTTCTCCAGCCCATAGCGTCTTAACGACTGCGGCTTTTCCGCCACAAACGAGGCGGCCCGGAGCCCGGAAACGGCGCTGATCAGGGTGGTTACTTTTATATCCCGTGCTTCCGAAGTGTCGTTAACGCCTATCCACCGGGAGGATGTATCTTTTTTAAACTCCATAAAAACGCCGTCATTAAGCAAGGTAACACGGCGGATGCTTGCCGTGCCGAAATCGGTCAGCTTTTTCTCCCGGAAGGCAAACAGGCTTTTATTAAAAGGCTCGAGGAAAAGGGTATCCACCTTAAAAATCTGCGGCCGGGCCTCATCCTTGCCATAGGCCATTTTGCCCCGGGGCGCGGAAAAGGCCACGGCGGAACGGCTTTGGTTTTCACCCTGATAGAGTTCGATAACATAGGCCGCCTTATCCAGGCCATAGCTCTTTTTATCCTCCGCGGATTCCGCCTCCACGGAAAGGACATTGGCATAATCCAGCTTATTCAGCATGGCGCGCACCGCGCCCGGGTCGGCCTTATCGGCCACGGGCCGCGTTAGCTTCCATGCAACGCCTTCCTTTTTAAATTCAAAGGCACCCCGGGGTGATTTTAAAACGATACGCCGTACCGCGTCCTTTTCAAAGTGCAGGGCCTTTTTATCGCGCCAGTCAAACAGACTCTTTTGGGCCTTTCTTTTCAGCCCCGCGCCGGTCAGAAAAACCACACTGTCGCCCTTTCCGGCAAAAATATTATCGCCAAAGGAGGACGAGGCGCCCAGAAAAACGGAATCGCGCTCAGCGCCCGCTTCCACCCGGATACGCACCTCGGGACGCTCCAGACCGTAAGGAGTTTTATCCTTCCCCTTTACACGGAGGGTGCGTATCTTTTTCGCCGAGGTTAAATCCCTTAGAAAACCGTCAACGGTTACATCCTCCGCGCCGGTGCTGACCGGTTCGGTAATGCGCCAGTGACCGTCTTCCCTTACAAATTTAAAATGATCGCCACCCCGGTAAATTTCCCAGGCAGCAATTTCTTCTTTTTCCGGGGCGATCAGTTTTTCTTCCCGCTCCTTAATCTTTTGGCGCTGTTCCTCACCCTTGTATTCATACACATAAACATAAGCGCCGACGGCCAGGGCGATCAACAGCAATATTAATGTGTTCCGCATAACAGCCTCTCCTTAGTCCCGGTTACGTTTAAGGTAAAAGCCAACGCCCAGGGCGATCATGATCAGGGGAATGGCGATAACCACCAGATAAAAAAGCGTGGTAACGTCGCCCGGCGTCATGGTCAGGCGGCTGTCCTCCAGTTTTTTGGGCCGTATGGAAATCAACTCGCCCTCGTCCGCCAGATAGTTGACGGTATTCAGGAAAAGATCGCCGTTGCCCTGTTGATTGAAATAACCGTTACCGGCAAAATCCGAATCGCCGAAAACGGCGGCCACCGATGTATGGTCACCCGTTTTTTTAGAGCTGATCACCGCCAGGGCGATGGGACCTTCCCTGTCCCTGTCGGCGTCAAAGGCCACCTTGCCCCCGCTAAAGTCCGTATCGGCCCAGCTTTGGGCGGATGTTTTCAGGAGCTCCGTCACCGTCCAGCCATCCTTTTCGGCGGCGGGCGTCACCGACGAGGCCAGCGGAAAAAAGGTCATAACCGAAAAATCCTTGGTGATGGGGTGTTGCTTATCATAACTCTGAACCAGGGGCATGCCGGGGCCCGCGCCAAAAAGCTGCCCGAAGCCCGAGGCGTCCACAACCATATCCCGGCCCACATCGGCCTTAAAAGAGGCGGCCAGTTCCCGGGGGGTGTCGGGGCTTTCCGGGTCAAGCAATATCAGCAGCCGGCCGCCCCTTTGCACATAGGCCTTCAGCGAGTCCGCCTCGCCGGGGGCAAAGTCGCTTTTGGGCGAGGCGATCACCACCACGGTGGCGCTGTCCGGCACCCGGCGGCTGCGTACCAGATTAAAGTCCCGCACGGTATAGTTTTCCTTTTTCAGCGCCCCGGCGGCGGTGGCATAGCCCTCCGGCCCTTTATCATTAACGGAACGCTCGCCATGTCCGGTAAGAAAATAGACGGACTTCTGCCGGTCACTGCTTACCTTGATGATGGCGTTGGTCAGGTTCGATTCGCTTATCTTGGTTACGCTTTCCCGACGGTCGCCCGCCTCCACGAACAACATGCCATACTGGGTAACGCCATAACGCCGGGCCACATCCACCTGTTCATCGGGGTCGATTACTTCGTAGGAAAGGCGCGGACTGCGGTAGCTGTATTCATCCAGCAGGTCGCTTATGCCGGACTCCTCTCCTTTTTTTACAAACAGCTTCAGCGTCACATCGCGATCCAGCCCCTTAAGCACATTGACCGTTTGGCTGGAAAGGCTGTACAACTGTCCCCTGGTTAAATCCAGGCGGAAATGGCGTCGTGTGCTGATGAAGGCCAGCATGGCCGTCAGCAACACCACGATCAACGCCTGAAAGGCAAAGTTGGCGCCCTGTTTTACGCTTCTGCCGGAAATTTTCTTTTCACGGTTTTTATAATAATCTATAATAAACCAGGCCAGTCCCAGCAGACCCACAACCAGTAAAAGAGTGTTCCACCAGGCCCATACCCGGGCAATACTGTAGGCAATCAACGCGGCCGCCGCCAGGGCCGGGGAGGCCAGACCGATTATAGTGTTATATTTTTTCATTGTTCGCTTATCTCTCCTATGCTCTCCATTTAACCGATTCCACCGTCTTCAGGGAAAAGTATATCCCCAGACTGACAAACAGAATATAGTAGGCCACATGGCTGGTATCGATCACGCCCTGGGCAAAATCTTCAAAATGATTGATGATAGAGATATAATTTAAAATATCGCCGATGAACGGACCGGCAAACTGAGCGCCCCAGCCGACCACCCACAAAAGCAGCGACATGCCGAAACCGCCGATGGCGGCAATCATCTGATTCTCTGTGGTGGTGGAAATAAAAAGCCCCATGCTGATATAGGCGGCGCCCATCAAAATCAGGCCGGCATAACCGCTGATCACGGGCCAGATTTCCGGCGAGCCGTAAACAAACAGCAGGGCCTGGAACAGCATGGTCGGCAGAAGAAGCACCACATAAAACAACAGAGCGGCCAGGAACTTACCCGTGATGATTTGGGCCGGGCTTATGGGCGTGGTGTATAACAGCTCCACCGTGCCTGTGCGTTTTTCCTCCGCGTACAGGCGCATGGTAATGGTGGGCAGGATAAACAGGCTTATCAATGCCAGATTGTAAAAATAGGGCCGGATGACCATCAGGTTCACATTCAGCGTCTGCGGCGCCATGCGGTACTGCGCGGCGCGCATCTGATCCATAAAGGATGCCTGCACAAATCCGCTGACGGTCAGATAAAAGAAGACGCCGCCCAGGGCCGTAAACAGGGCCAGGATAATATAGGCGGTCGGAGAATAGAAATAGGACTTAAACTCCTTGCTAAAAATGGCATTTATCGCTTGCATCAGGCAGCCTCCTCTTTGGTGATAAGATGCAGGAAAATATCTTCCAGCGTAAATGTTTCCTTTTTCAGTTCCAGTAAATCCATATCGTTGGTAACGGTCAGCCGGGCCAGTTCCGTGCGGATATCGCGTTCGCTTTCCACCTTGATGTTCAGCAGGCCGCCGTCGGCGGGAACGATTTCCACGCCGCGCACACCCTCCACCTTTTCGGCGGCCCGGCGCCATTTTTCTTCGTCTCCGGCCACGGTCAGTAAAATCCGTTCTCCTCCGGCCAGGCGCGCGGTAAGGTTTTCCGGGGTGTCCTCGGCCACCACCCGCCCCTGATTGATGATCACCACCCGTTCGCAGGTTTGCTCGATCTCCGGCAAAATATGCGATGAGAGGATCACCGTATGTTCGCCGCGCAGATTTTTTATCAACTCGCGTATTTCAATAATCTGTTTCGGGTCCAGCCCCACGGTGGGTTCATCCAGGATCACAATTTGCGGGTTGTTTAGCAGGGCCTGGGCCAAACCGACCCGCTGCTTATAGCCCTTGGAAAGCTTGGCAATTATCCTTCCCCGGACGTCGCCGATGTTGGTTTTTTCAATAACCGAATCGATGGCATTTTTTCGCCTGTCGGCCGGGACGCCTTTTATTTTGGCTACAAAACCGAGGTAATCGCTCACCGTGAATTCCGTGTACAGGGGCGGATTTTCCGGTAGATAGCCGGTAATGCGGCGCACATCCATGCTCTGCTCAAAAATGTCATACCCGCCTATGGTCGCCCGGCCCGAGGTAGGCGGCATATAGCAGGTTAAGATGCGCATGGTTGTTGTTTTGCCCGCGGCATTGGGCCCCAGCAAACCTAAGATTTCACCTTTGTTAACATGAAAGGTGATATCCGATATGGCGCGCTTTTCGCCATAAAAACGGGTTAATCCTTCCACATGAATCAAAGTGCATCCTCCTTTGTTGATGTTTTACTATTTTCAGCGGTTCCTGCTTCCTGCGGCCGGGGTTCTTCAAAAACCAGCCGAGTATCCAGAACAAATTGCTCCGTATCGCGCATGATGTTGCGCGTGGTTACGATATCCGGCACATGTTTGGCAAATTTCACCAGATCGGCCACGCGTAATATTTTGGCAATCCGTGCAATCTCCTTTTGCGGCAGGTGTTTTTCCAGCGCCATTAAAATTTCATCCGTGGTCGACTCCAGGGCGGCTATAAAGTAACGCCCCTCCAGATACGCCCTTAAAATTTCACTCAGGCGACTGTAAAACTCCTTATGGCGTCCCTGTTCCAACAGATCGCCGCGATACAGTTCGGCCAGGGCCTGCAAGGCCACCTCGTGCGCCGGAGGCGGCGGCGGGGGCGGCCGGAAGAGAGAACCCGTTTCCTGCTTGCGTTTCCAGGCGCGATAGATAAACCAGGCCGCCAACAGGAGCAGCAGGCCGCTTACCGTCATCCAGCCCCAAAAGGCCCAGTCGAAGGGTATTTCCTCCGGGGCACGGATATCGCGCACGCGCAGGCTGTCGCCCGCGGGCAAAACGGAAATCACCTCCACGGGCAACGCCCGGCCGGTGATGATTTCTCCGGCGCCGGAGCTGTCCGCATAAAAAAGCAGCGGAAAGGCCGGAATAACAAAACGACCCGTATCATATGCGGTCAGGGTATATTCAAAGCGTTCCCGCAGGCGGTTGTTCTCCAGCGTTTCCACCCCGGGGGCGGTAAAGTCCTTTACCTCAAAAGGCTCCAGGGCCAGTCCCTCGCCGGGATGCTCTATGCGCACGGTATCGGCGTGATTCACCTCCACCGTATAATGGATACGACCGCCGACGGTGATACGGTTGGTATCCACCTGTGTCCGAATCTCCACCAGGGGTTGTCCGGCCCAAAGATGGCAGGCCAGCCCTATTGTCAACAAAACCGATATTCGAAAAAGAGTCATCTTAACCCGTGTCTGATAGGCCGTTTTATGTTTTTTTTCCGCTATCATGCCCCTGGGCAAAAAAGCGGCGCGCCCAGGGCGCCATTTTAAAATCAAAAAATGAATTTTTTATGAAGCCGGTCACGGAAGCGTGCCGGTGGTCGTCCTTCTTTTTCCGGACCGGTACAGTGGGCAGGGCGCTCCCGGAGGATCCCCCGCCGGTTGTTCATGCCTGCCCGGCCATTCTGCGCGCGCGCATTTTAAAGAAGCGGTTTATCGGCTCCACATAGGAGCGGTCGGTCAACACCTCGATATGATCCACCCCTGTGGCGCGAAAAAGCCCCCGCAACTCCTTCTGATAGGCGCGAATGGCCTTATGAAATCCGTTGCGCACATAGGAAGCACCGGTATCCAGGGTCAGCCGCTCTCCGCTTTCCGCGTCTTCCAGTTCAACCAGCCCGGCGTCGGGCAGGGTAACCTCGCGCGGGTCGATGATATTCAGCGCAATAAGGTCATGCTTCCTGTGGGCCAGGCGCAGGGACTTTGAAAAGTCCTCCGCTAAAAAGTCGGAAATCAGAAAAGCGGTACTGCGTCTTTTTACAATGCGGCTAAGGTACTCCAGCGGCACATTCAGGTCTGTTTTAGCCTCGCCCGGCTCATAGAACAGCACCTCGCGGATAACGCGCAACACATGTTTTTTTCCCTTGCGCGGGGGAATGTATTTTTCAATTTTATCGGAAAAGATGATCAGGCCGACCTTATCGTTGTTGCTGATGGCCGAAAAGGCCAGCACGGCCGAAATTTCGGCGGCGATTTCCCTTTTCAGGTGCCGGGCCGTCCCGAAATCACCACTGGAACTGACATCCACCAACAGCATGACGGTCAGCTCACGTTCCTCGTCAAAAATCTTTACAAAGGGTTTTCCTGTCCTGGCGGATACATTCCAGTCTATGATGCGCACATCATCCCCCGGCTGATATTCGCGCACTTCGGCGAACTCCATGCCCCTTCCCTTAAAAACGGAATGGTACTCGCCGGCAAACAGTTCATTGACAATAGCCCGGGTAGATACGTCGATTTGCCTTACCTTTTTCAGGATTTCGCGGGTGCGCTCCTCCCGGCTTAAGCCGCGGTTCAGTTTTTCCGTCTCCCGCCCGGCGCGGCTTGCCCACAACAACAGACCGCCCAGCACCAGCAAAAAGGCCGGGATAAGGACTAAATAGAGCGTTAACATGGCTAGGGCACTTCCACGCGGTTTAGCACCTTGCGCACCACATCTTCCGGGGTCATGTTCTCGGCCTCGGCCTCATAGGAAAGGATCACGCGGTGGCGTAACACATCCTGACCGATGGCCCGCACATCATCGGGCGTTACATAGCCGCGGCGCCTTAAAAAGGCATGGGCCCGGGCGGCCACGGCCAGGGAGATGGAGGCGCGCGGACTGGCGCCAAAGGTGATCAGTCCCTTTAAATCATCCAATCCGTTTTCGGCCGGCTCTCGGGTGGCGAAAACAATATCAACAATGTATTTCTCTATTTTTTCATCAACGTAAATGGCCTTCACCGCCTCGCGGGCCTTAATGATGTCTTCCGGTGAGATCACCGGCTCCACCTCCACCCGTTCGGCGCGGGTCTGGCGGCGGACGATTTCCAGCTCTTCCTCTCTCGAGGGATAGCCCACGCTCAGCTTGAGCATAAAACGATCCACCTGGGCTTCGGGCAAGGGGTAGGTTCCTTCCTGCTCGATGGGGTTTTGCGTCGCCAGAACCAGAAAGGGGTCTTCCAGCTTAAAGGTTTCCTCGCCGATGGTAACCTGCCGTTCCTGCATGGCCTCCAGCAGGGCGCTTTGTACCTTGGCCGGAGAGCGGTTAATCTCGTCGGCTAAAATAAGATTGCTGAAGATAGGCCCCTTTTTGGTGCTGAAGCGGCCGTCCTTCTGGTTATAGATCAGGGTACCGATCAAATCGGCGGGTAATAAATCCGGTGTAAACTGAATACGCTGAAACCTGGTGCGGATACAGCGGGACAAGGTATTCACGGTAAGGGTTTTGGCCAGACCGGGCACACCCTCCAACAGGATATGGCCGTTGGAAAGCAAACCGATCAACAGCCTTTCCACCATATAGTCCTGTCCCACAATTACCCTGGCCACCTCGCTTTTGATTTTTTCCACAAAAGCGCTTTCCTGTTCTATTCTGGCATTGATTGCCTCTATATCAGCATTCATGGTTGCTCCTCTTTCAAAAAACCGCTATGGCCCGGGGGCCGCGTTTTTCCTTAGATGTTATCCTTCAAAAAGTCATTCACTTCATCAAAAAGCCGTTGCACGGCTATGTGGCGTTCTTCCGTGATACCGCCCATGGATTGCAGTGTTTTTGCCAGGCGGGCCCGTGCCGTCTCGTCCCCCGGCACGGAAGCCAGCATCTCCAGCCTTTGTTCCATGCCGCCTATGTGGATTTGCCCCAGGCTTTCCATCAAAAAGCTGTCCAGCAGGCGCAGGATTTCCGCCCGGTTTTCCTTATCCTGCCCGTTTTCCGGATGTATGGTGCTTAACAGCAGGCGCTGATATTTTTCCCGGATGCCGGGTGTTGCCCGCGGCCGGTGTTTCCGGCGCAGCATAACATAGCGCACCGTAACAAAGAGCGCCGCGGCCATAAAAAGAAACAGCAGCAGCCACAACAAAATGGAGCCCGGCATAAACACCGGCCGTTGTTCTTCACGGGGAGCGCTTATCCGCAGAAAGAGCGCGTCGGTGCGTACAACTTCCCGGCGCCCCTCAAACCGGTAAGCTAGGGTCATCGGCTTTATATGGGCCCGCCCCACGGAGCGGGGTTTAAAGTAAAAGTCAAAGCGTTTCAGGGAACGCCGCCCGGCAAGGCTGTCTTCCACGATGCGGTTGGAGGCGCCGCTGCCCCGCAGCATCAGATTATTAACCCCGGGTTCGCCCGGGTCTTCCAGGCGTACCGCATCCAGCGCCCCCGGCCAGGAAAGCTCTATGCTGAACACCACCTCTCCGTTAAGCGGCACCGTTTCCGAGGAGAGGGATGTTTTTACCGATACGCGCGGCCGGGAAGCCTGTCCAAGCGCCGCGGACACGGCCAACAGTAACATCAGCCGGAGCGGCGGCCGCCGGAATATATTCATCAAAAAAACTTAGTGCTCCGTCGTGGTCACCGCGTCGCTGCTGTCGGATGACACGTTTTTTAAAAAGGGCATCTCGTTAACATCCTTGCCCAGGTTTTGAATTTCGAATTTGGCGGAGGTGACCAGTTCATGGTCGGGATACTCCTCGATAAGCATTCCGTAATACTTTTTTGCGGCGTCATAGTCTTTTATATCATTGGCATTGATATAGCCCAGCAAAAAAAGAGATTCGGCGCGATAGACGCTTTTGGGATAGTATTCCACAAGCGCTTCGTAGTTTTCCACCGCCTCGTCAATCTTTTGCGAGGTGTAGGCTTTTTTTGCCTGATTGTAATAAGTCGCTTCGGGTAACCGGGAAGAACAAGCGGCCACAATTAATATCAGGCCTGCCATTAGGGCGAAACGCATAAGAAACCTCCATACTTTACTCGTTTCAAATTTTCACAGCCGATAATTTAACCGGGATATATTTTTAAATCAATAAAGCCGTAATTGTCCTGTCCTAACCAACGGATGGCGCTCTTGTTCCCTTTTACGGATACGGGGCGGAATTTGCCTTCCGTTTATGAATTTTTGATGAAGAAGACCTTCATTTTTTCAATCTCCCGCCCCGGAGCATTTTTTTTATGGCTTGTTTCTTGTAACTTTTGGGAAAACAAAGGGTAACCATGCAACAATCATCCAAAGCACGGCAATACAGCCGCCTGTCACTGTTTATTTCCCTGGCCTCGTCCGGCCTGTCACTGCTCATCACGCTGCTGATGCTTGGCGAGGGCTATCATATCACCCTGAGGGATATTGCCTTTCGCCATGCGGAGAATCCCTATCTGGCCCTGCTTGTTTTCGGACTGTTGACCGGGCTGATATACGGCGTGGCGGGCGCGCCCCTCGCCTGGTTGGGCGGCTATTGGCTGGAACACCGCTATGGTCTTAGCAATCAAAGCATGGGACAATGGCTGTTGGAGCGCCTCAAGATGATGCTGGTGGGCCTGCTGCTCGTTACCCCCCTGTTTTTACTGTTTTACTACTTTTTTAGCAACTACCCGCAAAGCTGGTGGTTTTGGACGGCCACGGCCCTTTTTCTTTTTTCCGTGGTATTGGGCAAGCTGGCTCCTCAGCTTATTTTTCCGCTTTTTTATAAGTTTGAACCCCTGGACGATCCGCGGCTTCTGCAACGGATGGAGGCGCTGGCCAAAACGGGGAACTTCAACCTGCGCGGCGTGTATCGCTTTGATATGAGCAAAACCACCAACAAGGCCAATGCCGCCTTTACCGGTATGGGAAAAAGTAAGCGCATTATAATCGGCGACACCCTGTTATCACAAATGAACGTGGACGAGATCGAAACCGTTTTCGCCCATGAAGTGGGTCATTATGTCCACCGCCACATCACACAAGGCCTGATAACCGGCACGCTGGTCAGCTATGGCAGCCTGTGGCTTACGGCGCTGTTATACGAGGCCTGGCGTCCCCTGTTTAACATCACGGAACATGGCGACATAAGCGGCCTGCCCCTGCTGGCCCTGATTCTGACCCTGATCAACATGCCGCTGACCCCGTTGCAGAACCTTATAAGCCGCTTAAATGAGCGCCAGGCGGACCGGTATGCCATCGAGCACAGCAGTAATCCGCGGGCATTTCCTGAAGCGCTAAAAAAACTTGCCGAATCTAACCTCAGCGATCCGGAACCGGCGCCCTGGATAGAGTTCCTTTTTCACAGCCATCCTTCCATAAACAGACGCCTGGCCTATACCGCCCGTTTTTTACGGGAAAAAGGAGTTGAAGTTTCGTAGATGAACCAAGTGAAGAATCCCCGCCCTTTCCATAAAAGGGTGTTGAAAATTGTTACGGCTCTTTTTTTACTTCCGGCCGTTCTCTTTTCGCTTATCGGCCTGTTGCACTGGCAAACCGATCTGGTTTCCCGGGCGGTGGAATCGTTTATCAACAGCCGCCTTGGGGACAAGGGACAACTGCGCTACAGCGCCCTGCGCGGCAATCTGCTTAACGAGTTCATCATCGATGATCTTAGCTACACACAGGATTCCACCCTGCGGGTCAGCGCTTCCCGCCTCCGTTTGCGGCTGTCCCTTTCGGGGCTGCTTTTCAAAAAGATACGCATCCGCCAGTTGCGCTTTGACTCCCTGCGGATAAACAGCCGCCCGCCGGCCGGGGAGAAAAGCCCGGCCAAAACCGCGGCAACGGAACGCACCGATTCGCTTTTGGCCCAACTGCAAAGCGGAGAAATCATACAACAGCTTTTGCAATCCATGCCCGACTTTCAATTGGATGATCTTGAGGTAAATTCATCCTTGCTGCGTTTCAACCAGGTGGCCCTTAACGAAGTTAACCTGCGTTTGGGACTGGCCCTGCGCCGTGACCGCATCGACCTGAACCTGAAACATCTTTCCGCGTTGTGGCCGGAAAAAACCCTGGCCCTGCGCAACCTCTCCTTTAAGCTGCGGGTTCGTCCCCAAAAACTTACGCTGAACCAGTTTGAGCTTAACACGGAGCACTCCTCCGTGCGCCTGGCGGCCGACATGGATATTGCCTCGCCCACTTCCTTTCTGCTTACCGTGGATGATATCTATCTTTCCGGGGAAGAGCTAAAAAAGCTGTTGCCGGCGCATCTCTTCACCAACGGCTTTTTACGGGGCAGGCTCTCCCTGGCCGGACAGCCCCTGAACTTTGCCGTAAGCGGCGCTTTTTCCGGTTCCTATAACCAGTTGCGCATCCACAAGGCCCGGACATACGCCCGCTACGATCACGGCCGTATCCTGCTGGATACCCTTAAGGTCAGCGCCAACGCCGGAAGGATACAGCTTAGCGGCGATCTGAATAACTGGCGGGCCTTTCGCGGCAAGGCCCATATCGAAAAACTCAATACCGCCCTGTTGGGGCTGGGACTGCCCGTTTCCAGTCTGAACGGACAATTCGCCTTTAACATTCCGCGGCTTACCCGCCGCAACCCGCGGGTGAATGGTGTATTTACCGCCTGGAACTGCCGTTACGATCTGTTTAAAATGGACTCCATGCGCCTGGAAATAAAAACCCGGGGCAAAACCATATACATCAATCAGCCGTCCTTTATCAAACTGGCCGACGAAGCCCGTTTTACCCTGGACGGGGAAATGCACGGATTGAAGGATATTGAATTTCAACTGGACGCCGTGGAACAGGATTTGGGCTCCCTGGGCGCGGCACTGGGGCAGGACTCATTACAGGGGCGTTACACCACCCGCTTTGACGCCTTCGGGCCCCTGGCCGACCCTTCCCTGCGGGGCGCCTTTACCATTTCCGGTTTTCATTTCCAAAAAACACGTTTCGATACCGTCAGCTTCCATTTCACTCTGGATAAGCTGATGAGCCGGCGCGACGGTTTTGCCGATTTCCGCATCAGCCGGGGAGAAGCTTACGGCATCCCCCTGCACGATATCAACCTTAGCGCGCATCATACCAACAATCTGCTGACCATCGACTCCGCCTCCATTTACAGTGAAAGCAACTTTATCCAGCTTTCCATGATCATGCCCTATGACTCGGTGAGCGCCACTCCCCGCTTTACGGATTTGCAACTGGCCTATGGCGACTACTGGCTGGGCGCCGGACGCCCCTTTACCCTGACCATCGACAGCACGGGTATTTTCACCAACGACTTTAGATTGAACGGTCCGGGCGATACCCGGCTGGAGGCCTGGGGCAATTACTATTGGGACAAGAGCGCCTCCGGTGTGCAGATCACGCTGGACAAGGTGGATTTACAGCCCTTTCAGCAATTTATGCCGGGGCACAGGGTCGGCGGCATCCTTACCGGATTGGTCTACCTGACGGTTGACGGGGAACGACCCTTTGCCTTTATGGACATCAAGGGCGACAACGTGGCCTACGACGATACGCCCCTGGGCCGGCTGGATCTGGAAGTGGATTATAACCGGGACAGCGTCCATGTGCGTAAGTTTTCCGCCGAGCAGGGAACGGCCCTTATCGATATCCGGGGCAATTTAAACATCGACCTGACCAAGGGCGGCGGACAGTTTTATG
>JALTKX010000069.1 GCA_027006055.1 Calditrichia bacterium
GGTGACCCTGCGAAAACATGACGCTCTCTCGGTGGATGGTTCCATCAAGGTAAAAGTAAAGGTGGACCCCAATGAAAAGTAGAATCCTTATTATGCTGATGGCGCTGTCGGCCTCGCTGACGGCACAAAATTTTGACGCCGCCGGACTGGGCTATGCCCGCAACTATCTGACCATGAGCCACGGGCTGGACGCCTTTTCGCGCAATCCGGCTAACCTGGCTTACGATACGCCCTATAAGCTGGCCATCCGCGTGCCGGCGCTTAATCTGTCCATAAGCAATAATGCCATCTCCTTTGCCGATTATGAACGCTATCTGACCTTTAAGGGCAACCAGGGGGAATGGTCGGATCAGGACAAGCAGAACTTTCTGGCCTTGATTCCCGACGACGGTCTGCGGCTGAACGCCAATGTGGGCGTCGGTCTGTTTGCCATGAAGCTGGATCAGTTCGCCTTTGGTCTGGGGGTGGTGGCCGAGGGCAATGTAAGCGCCCGGGTTAAGCAGCTTTTGGGCTATGCCTTACAGGACCTTAACTTTACCACGGATTTCAATTTTCGGGAAGACGAGCTGGGCAGCGGCGGTTTTTACAGCGCCATAAAACTCTCCGCCGCTTATGGCCACTTGCTGGATTTTAACTACCGTAACTGGGATCTGGATGACATTGCCGTCGGCGTGCGCTTTAACGCATTGCTGGGGCTGGCCGTGGCCGATATCCAACAGGCCTCGGGGCTGGTGCGGCGGGGAACCAACGGCAGCAACTTTGAAGACGTATATCTGATGGTACGCGGAGAGGTGCGCGCCCGGGTGGCCACGCCCGAGGAACAGATTCCGGGAAAGGGCTACAGTCTGGATTTTTCCGCCTCGGCCCGCTGGCAAAAGGACTGGCATTTTTCGCTGATGCTGGAAAACGCGGTCGGCGGCATCACCTGGAGCGGAGTGACGAAGGAGCTGCTGTTCGTAAAGCAGGATACCCTTTTTGCCAATGGCGATTCCACGTTGAACCCCACGGATACGGACACCCTGCGGGATATCGCGGCCTTTCGTACCGCGCTGCCCACCAATCTGATCATGGGCGCCAGCTATCGCTTTAATGAGGAACTGACTTTTGCCGCCCAGTGGCGTCAGGGCATAACGGCCGAGTTTGGCAATGTGCGCACGCCGGAAGTGGGCCTGGCCGTGGCCTATACGCCCATCTCCCTGATTACCCTGCGCTCGGGAATGACCTTTGGCGGACGGGATGTTTTTCTGTTTGCCCTGGGGCTGGGGGCGCATTTGGGGCCGTTGCAACTGGACGCCGCCTATGCCTCGCGCCAGTCCCTGTGGCCCACCTCTTCCAACGGGGCGGTATTCAGCTTTGCCATGACCCTGGGATTATAGGAAGCCTCACAGGGTGAGCAGCCCGTCATAGGGAGGAATGTTTTTCAGAAAGGTGTAGTCGCGAAAATCCTCGCTGAAGCGGCAGATAAAGTGACTTTTTCCGTTGGTGGCCATCACTACCCGGGCGCGGATTTCGGCGGTGTAAACGGCTATCTGGCGAAAGGTTTTATCATCTATGGCAACATGCGGCGCCTTGCATTCTATCAACGCCAGGGGAACGATCTCCCTGGAATAGACGATGGCGTCCGCCCGGAAAAAATTCCCCGCGCTTTCCAGCCCCTGTTCCACCTTAATCAAACTGCGCGGATAGCCGAGGTAGTGACGCAGATAGGCCAGGAAGTTCTGGCGCACCCACTCCTCCGGCGTGCAGACCAGCCATTTCCGGCGAAAGGGATCAAAAATTTTATCATCCCGCAGCTCCATCTCCATGGGCGGCAGGTTTAGCCTGGGGTAGGGGGGCGCCATCTTTTCCTGCATATGGTTTATATTGGCATAACGATCCGGCGCTCTTTTAGCTTACTCCGCTTAAACGGGTGGAAGCATTATGTGAGCTGTTTTTTTACCCAATTCTCCAGACCGTCATGGATAATGAGTTCCTGGGCCACGGGGCCGGGAGCATTAAAGCCGTACTCCCTGCCCCCGAAGCGGATAAGACTTTCCGTCATGGATACTTCCAGCTCTCCCTCCGCTATCTGGGTCAGTTCCGTGCCCGCTCCGCCCATCAGCTCCTCGATCAGGGCAGGGCATTCCAATAAGGTAAAACCGTTGTTAATGGCGTTACGCTTGTAGGTTTCGCTAAAGGAACCGGCAATCACCATTTGTATGCCGAAGTACTTCAGGGCGGTGGCCGCCTGTTCCCGGGAGCTTCCCGTGCCGAAATTAAATCCCGCCAGTAGGATGTCTCCCTTGCGGGCCATTTTTGTAAAATTCGGATCATAGTTTTCCATAACCACGGCGGCCATCATTTCCGGGGTAAGGTCTTCGCGATAGGTATATTTTCCGGGATAGATGCCGTCGGTGTTAATGTTGTTGGCGGGGCACAACAGGGCCCTGCCCTTAAATGAGGCCGGAAAACCGGCAAGCATGGTTACGCGTCCCGGCGCGTTGGCAGCGGGATTCTCCCTCACCTCTGTTTTTAGCGCTTTGTCCTCAAAGTCCGCCGGAGGGGTGATATAGCCGCTCAGGGCCGATGCGGCCACCACCGCCGGCGAGGCAAGATAGGCTTCGGCATTGGGAGAGCCCATGCGTCCCTTAAAATTACGGTTGGTGGCGGAAATGCCCACTTCGTTGTCCTGCAACAAGCCTTCTCCCAAACCGATGCAGGGGCCGCATCCGGGGGGCAGGGTACGCGCGCCGGCTTCCACCAAAGCCTGCCAGTCGCCGTTGGTCATGCTCTCCTTTTGCACCTCGCTGGAGGCGGCGGAAACATAAAACTCTACCCCTTGGGCCACTTTTTTCCCTTTAACAATGCGCGCCGCCTGGGCCAGGTCTTCCACGCGGCTGTTAACGCAGCTTACCAGATAGGCCTTATGGATTTTGATATGCTTCTCTTTCAGCTCCCGGGCGGAATGCATCACCTTAACGGAGTTGGGGCCGGATATATGCGGAGTCACCGAACCGAGGTCCAGACGTATGGTCTTTTTATAATAGGCCTTGTCATCGGCCTGCGGCGGGTTGTTTTTTAACTCCTCCAGACGCTCCCTGTTTATGCGGGGATGTCTGTTGCCCGCCCTGTTCAGGAGTTCGAGCCGTTTTTGCAGCCAGTCCAGGGTAACCCCGTCTATGGGGAACAGGGCCGCCAGCGCGCCCCACTCGGTGCTCATATTGGCGATGGTCAGCCGCTGATCCAAAGAAAGGGCGGCCACGCCGTCGCCGCTGAACTCCAGGGCATGATTGAGCACTTCATCCTTGTTAAAAAAACCGGCCAGGGTGATGATAACATCCTTGCCCGTAACGCCCTCGGCCAGGGCGCCGCTCAGTTCCACTTTGGCCACCTGGGGCACCTGCCACCATGTTTTACCGGTGGCCCACACGGCGGCGGCGTCGCTGCGCACGATGGGCGTGCCCAGGCAGCCCAATCCCCCGTACATATTGGAGTGGCTGTCCGAGGCCACCACAAAGGTACCGGGCCAGGCATAGCCCTCCTCGCACATAATCTGGTGACCGATGCCGCGTCCCGCGGGGTAAAAGTCGATTCCCTGCTCCGCGGCAAAGGATTCGATTTTTTTGTATTTAGCCAGGTTTTTCTCACTGGTGTCCTGCACATTATGATCCAGGGTAAAAACAATCTGCCGGGGATCGGCTACTTTTTTTACGCCGATGTTAAAAAATTTTGGCATGACGGCGGCGGTATTATCGTGGGTCATCACATGGGCGGGACGGATGGTGACAAAGTCACCGCTGTGTACTTCCTCTCCCTCGCGTAAATCGAGACAATACTTTTGCGCGATCTTTTCAATGAGATTTTGAGCCATGGTTTTTCCTTTATGGTTTGCTGCGACGGCGTAAATTTAAGGTTTTTGATAATGTGGGGCTATAAAATAAAAGGAGTTTTACCGGAAAAGATCAGGGAAAGGGGCAGGGGGAAAAGAAAAAAGCATGACGGAATGAATGCTTCCGCCATGCTCTTTTAATAGGGAAAGTAGGGTGCTCTTTAAAAAGCTACTCTTTACCGACAACGGTTACGGCGCTGATATCGACCACCGACCAGGTTTTGCTGACGCCATCGGCGCCG
Organism: Calditrichia bacterium; assembly: GCA_027006055.1. Lineage (GTDB taxonomy): Bacteria > Calditrichota > Calditrichia > Calditrichales > J004 > J004. The sequence continues at coordinate 4,111 of JALTKX010000069.1, forward strand.
GTGTGCTTCAGCTTGCAGTGTTCGTTCAGGCTGTTCATCGCTTCCACGATGTTCCATTGTTCCAGATTGATGGTGCCGTTCAGGCTGATGGTATCGCCGGCAACGGCAAAGGTGACCGGGAAGTCATGGGTTTCGCTGTTCATGGTCAGGCTGACATGGCCGCTCTTTTTAGCCTCGTCATCAAGGTGTATGGAGCCCTTGAGGTCCATGGTTTTGGCCATAAGACCAAAGAAGAATTTTTTAAGGATACCGTCGCGTTCTTCATTGCCGGAAAAGATATCGGCCACGGGAATACGAAATTCCACCCCGTCTACGGCGCCCAGGGCGCTTTGCGCTCCCGGTGTTTTGGTGGCATAGGCGGAACAGCTTGAGGTATCGGCCTTAAAGGTGCCCTTAACCGGAACCTTGTCCGAGGTTTTGTAGGCTGTCCAGTTTATGGTTGTGGCGGAAGGGTGCACCTGCCAGGGGCCCTCTTCCACAAATTCCGCTTTTTTCTGATCGGCGGATTTGGTCTGGCAGGCCGTAAAAAACAGCGCCAGGATGGCGGCGCCCGCTAAAAGCCCGGTAAGTCGTTTCATCATATCTCCTTGGGTTGTGACTGTACTGTTGAGTGGCCCATAAATACATAAAAATTATATGTAAAACAACAGACTTTTTTGACTGAAAAAGGCGGATTCAGAAGGAGAATCGGGAATACGGTAAAATTGGAAACGTTTAAAATACAACCTTAAACTTTAAGCCGATAACGTTAATATTATTCCAGACGTCATTCTTTTTGCTGCTTTGCCAGAGATAAAAAAGATCGGTTTTCAGCTTTTCCGTTATTTTGCCCTTCAATCCGGCGTAAAGACGATTGCGGTTGAATTCGCTTACCGCAAAATCGACAAAGATTTCATCGGCCAGATAGGGTTGAATTTCCATGGCGCTCCATTTTACGGGCAGGTCCAGCCCCAGTTTATTCCTGTAGCGCCAGCTGTTATCCTTGTTTTTTAAGATACGGTATTCCAGACGGCTGCGGTCGCTAATCTTAATGCCCAGCCATTTTCCTTTCAGGGTTGCGTTTACATGGGGGCGGTTTTCCTCCACAAGCAAATCGTTCTTCTTCTCATATATCTGACGGTAATTTAAGCCAAGGCTTAGTAAATCGCTTAACTTAAAGGCCAGCCCGGCGTCCGTGTGATTGTAATAGAGTTGGGAGGCATTGTCGCCAAAACGGAATTCGGCCTCCAGCTTTACCTTTACGCCGGAGGAGAGGGCGCCCTCGATACTTTCCGTGTTCCATAGCTGCTGATCCGTGGTTTGAAAGGCCTGCGCCGTCTTTATGTTAAAGATTCCGCAAAACAGAACAGCTCCCAGAAGAATACTTTTTTTCACGATTCATCATCCTTATAATATAAATTTATACGCTCCGGCCCGCGCCTGATAAAATATTACGTGCGAAGTGACCGGCCTTTGTTTGAGGGACGCGCATTAAAAATGCGCGGTTAAAACATCGCGGATAATACGCAAAAAAGGGGAATCATTGCAAGTGATTCCCCGATAAAGACAGCCGGATTGTTACGGGTTCCGTGTTTTACCCGGTGAAATGTGTCCTCTGTTTGCATAGCCGGGCGGGCCCGTGTGCTTCCGCCGCTACTAACCGGCGTTATAGCGGTGGGAAAAGTAATCCGCTGTCCATGCGGCCGCCGCTTTTTCCGTTGGTTATTTTGGAGGGGCGGAGGCCCTGAAGTCCTGGTTTGTAAAGGGTGAGCGCCGGGGGAGGGTGACAACATTGTACTCAAAGTGGGTTTGGCGGTGGCAGGTGTTACAGGAACGGGTCAATTGACGGTAAGCCGTCCCGAAATGTTCCTCGTTTTTTTGCTCAACGGCCAGGGCGATGCTGTCCAGTGCCGGGTTGATCATGCCGAGCCAGCGGCTCTCCGGTCGTTCGTTTTGGTACTTAAGTATGTCGGCCAGAACTTCATTCAGTTCCTTCACCTCGAAAGCGGCCAGGGGCCAGTTTTTATTTTTTCCGGCAAACCACAACTTGGCGTGGTGCGTTTGTATGGCGCTCATCAACTCGCCAAAACCCGGTTTGTAGGCCCCGGCCAGTTCATTTTCCAGGCTGTCGATTCTTTTTTCCAAAAGCTGAAGGGTATCACCGCGGCGCTCGCAGGAAAGCAATGCCACTGTTAACATAATAAAAAATAGCTGTTTCATAATGCCGGCTTTCTATATGGGTGATCACGAGGGAAAGCGCCCTAAGTTACGAACTTGTAATGACCGTGGCAATCCATTGGCGGCATTATTTACAACAGTG
>JALTKX010000070.1 GCA_027006055.1 Calditrichia bacterium
TCTTTGCCATCGGCGATGTGGTGGGTAACCCCATGCTGGCGCATAAGGCCAGCCATGAGGGGCAGGCGGCCGTGGAGGTTATCGCCGGCCATAAGGCCGCTTTTGAACCCAATACCATTCCCGCCGTGGTCTATACCGATCCGGAAGTGGCTTGGTGCGGGCTGACGGAAACAGAGGCTAAGGCGCGCGGGCGGAATGTGTCGGTATACCGTTTCCCCTGGGCGGCTTCGGGACGGGCCATCACCATGGATCGCACCGACGGTTTGACCAAGCTGGTCATCGATCCGGAAACGGAGCGGGTACTGGGAATGGGCGTTGTGGGCGCCGGCGCCGGCGAGCTGATTGCCGAAGGGGTTTTGGCCATAGAAATGGCCGCCCAGGCCCGGGACGTTTCCCTTTCCATCCATCCCCATCCCACCCTGTCGGAAACGGTGATGGAGTCGGCGGAGATGTTCTTCGGCACCAGCACCCATGTCTACCGGCCGAAACGGAAAAAATAGAACTTTATATCATCCCGGTCTTTGTACCGGGATTTTTTTTGTCCCTTACTTTTATAGGTATTTTTTCTCTTTTAGCCTACTCCAAAAACATGGGCAATGTTTTTAAATTGAACTCCCTGTAGCCGTCAAAATTTTTAGTTTTCAGGGTTTCCTGATAGCCGTCAAACAATCTTTGCAGATAGCTGAGGTTGTTTTTAAAACGGGTCACTTCCGCTTCGCTGTTGGGGGTAATGGTGCTGTTGCGGGCCATGCGCCGGGTAAAGTAGATCACCCGTCCCATGGTGTCACGCTCTTTAGTCAGCAGATCGATCAGCGCATCTTTGTCGGCCAGTTGGGCTTCAAAGCCCGATTGGGCGCTGCCCTGTGCCTGTTTCAATCCGTCAATTTCGGCCTGTAATTTTTCCACCGTCGCCGCGTGTTCCTCCCGTTCCGAGGAAAAACCGATCTGGGCATAGCCGTAGCTGATTATGGCGCCGGCCACCAGTCCGACGATCAGAGCGATGAGAGGATAGAAGAAGATACGGCGCTCGCGGAACCACATTTTGCGCTTTATCCGCGGATCGATATGGCTGCTTTCGAGATTGCCCTGATACAGTTGCTGCATCAGTTCGATTTCCAGCGAACGTTTACAATGGGGACAAGATTTGGCCCCGGCGCTGATCGGCTCGGAACAATATGGACAATAATGCATACACAACTCCCTGTGGAATTTTTTTAATGATTTTAAGGTTTTATTGGTAAATTCCCGGCATAAGGGACCGTTACGGTTCCGTGAGTTATGCCTAAGGTAACAATCTAAAAGAGGGAAGCAAAAATTATGCTAAGATTAATTTTAAGCGGAGTGTTTTTTATGGCCGTTTCAAACCTGACCGCCGGAGAGCTGAAAGCGGGTGATCCGGCGCCGGATTTTTCCCTGCGCGATGACGCCGGGGTAGTGCACCATCTTAAGGAATACAGGGGTAAAATCGTGGCCCTCTATTTTTATCCCAAGGATGACACCCCGGGTTGCACGGCCGAGGCCTGTAACCTGCGCGACAACTACGACGCCCTGAAGAAAGCGGGGGTGGTTATCCTGGGCGTAAGCTATGACGACGCCGACTCCCACCGCAAGTTCAAGAAAAAGTACGATCTTCCTTTTCCCCTGCTGTCCGACGTGGATAAAAAAACCGCCGAGGCCTATGGCGCCAAGGGTATGCTTACCGGTTTTATGGTCGCCCAGCGCAAAACCTTTCTGATCGATGAAAACGGTAAAATTTTGCACATCTTTAATAAAGTAAAAACCGATGATCACGCCCGGCAGATACTGGAGGTGCTGGCCAAAAGGGATACGGCGGACAGCGAAGGTAATAAATAAAGTATAAACCAGCCGGAAACCGGAGATACCGGGTAGATGGAAGGCTGTTCCTTAAAAAGATAAACCACGTCGGGCTCAAAACACCCGGTGTGTTGGCCGTGGATTCATGGTTTGCCGTTTCCGTACAATCGCCGGGTCAGGGCGGCCACCCTTCGCCCCAGTTTGCGGGCCTTGTCTAAAAAGAGCGGGGCCACGGTTTCGCCCGTAAAAGGCGCCTCTCCGGTGATAGCCGCCGCGCCAAAGGCACTGTTCCACTCCTCGCCGCCGACAATGATCATATTAAATACAAGCATGGAGCGCAGCATCTGTAGCATGGTGGACTCCTGTCCGGCACTGATGCCGCCCGCGCTGACAAAGGCGGCGCCGATTTTATCCCTGAGCGGCTGTCCTTCAAAGGGCCAGCTGTTGATAAAACCCTGCATGGCCGGCGGCACGGCGCCGTTATAAACGGGGCAACCCAAAACTATGGCCCTGGCGGCGCGTATATCCTTTTCCGAAGCCTTTTCCACGGGAATCATGCGCACACGCACACTGTCCACTTGCCGGGCGCCGGCGCTTACGGCTTCGGCCATTTGCCGGGTGTGTCCGGTTTGTGACTGGTAGACGATTAAAACAAGCGGTCCGTCCGCGGCCGGGAGAATAAAAAAGGGCGCCAGGGCCAGCCATAAAAGAAAAATAGTTTTCATTGATCAATTCCGTTTTTTTAATGAATAAATATTTTATTGGAGTGTACTAAGGTATTGTGCGACAGGCAAGTGATTCTTAAGCATTTGAAATAAAGCTTTAGTAGATTGATATTAAACTCAGAAAAAAGGAGGAGAAGCCCATGGCTCAACAACAATTTGATATTAACAACATTAAGCCACCCAACATATCGGGCAAAAGCCTGCGTACGATAGTTGTACTGGGACTTGTTTTTATATTTGCCTGGTCGTCCTGGTTTACGGTAAGCCCGGAAGAGGTGGGGGTGATTTTACGCTTTGGCAAGTATGAGCGTACCGTGAATCCCGGTCTGAACTTTAAAATTCCCTTTGGGGTGGAAACGGTGACCAAGGTGGCCGTGGAGCGTCAGGAAAAGGAAGAGTTCGGTTTCCGCACCCAGCGGGCCGGCGTGCGCACCCAGTACAGCAGCCGCAAATATCTGGAAGAGTCGCTGATGCTTTCGGGCGATCTGAACGCGGCCGAGGTGGAGTGGATTGTTCAGTACCGTATCCGCGATCCCTACAAGTTTTTATTTAAGGTGCGCCATGCCCGCCAGACCTTCCGCGACGTTACCGAGGCGGTGATGCGCCAGGTTATCGGCGATCGCACGGTGAATGAAATTATAACGGTCGGCCGTCAGGAGATAGAGGATACCGTGCGCGTGATGCTGCAAAATATCTCCAAGCAGTATGAGTTGGGCATCAATGTGGATCAGGTGGTCTTGCAGGACGTCAATCCGCCGGAAGAGGTTAAGCAATCCTTTAACGAGGTTAACGAAGCCGAGCAGGAGAAAAAGAAACTGGTCAACCAGGCCCAGTCGGAATATAACCGGGTGATTCCCAAGGCCAAGGGGCAGGCGCTGCAGAAGATCGAAGAGGCCAACGGCTACAAGGTGGAACGTATTAACGAAGCCCTGGGTGACGCCAAGCGCTTTAACGCCCTGTTTAACGAATATATGAAGGCAAAGGATGTTACCCGTCAGCGCATGTATCTGGAAACCATGAGCAAGGTGATGGCCCGGGTGAAACGCAAGCTGATCACCGACGATAAAGCTTCCGGGATTTTGCCGTTGTTTAACCTGGAGGACTTGAAAAATGCAAAATAAAAAAAGCATTCTTATCGGTATAATAATTCTTATCGCGCTGTTTATAGTCGGTTCCACCGCCTTTGTGGTGGATGAAACCAAGCAGGTGATTATCACTCAATTTGGCAAGCCGGTGGGCGACGCCATTAACGAGCCGGGTATTCATTTTAAATTGCCTGTTATACAGGAAGCCCATTTTTTTGACAAACGTTTTTTGGAGTGGGATGGCGACGCCAACCAGGTGCCGACCAAGGATAAGCGCTTTATCTATGTGGATACCTACGCCCGTTGGCGTATCTCCGATCCGTTGCTGTTTTTCCAGCGCGTGCGTGATGAGCGCGGCGCCCAGGGCCGCCTGGATGACATCCTGGACGGGGAGACCCGTAACGCCGTGGCCAGCCATCTGCTGGAAGAGCTGATCCGCAATACCAACCGCCGTCCCGTTCTGGTGGACAGCCTTTACCAGGATGAGGTCAGCGAATTCCGGCATATCAGTATCGGCCGCGAAAAAATCAGCGAAATAATATTGCAAAAAGCCCAGGAGCGCACCAAAGAACTGGGTATCGAACTGTTGGATCTGCGCTTTAAACGTATTAACTACATTGAGGAAGTGCGCCGTAAAATTTATGAGCAGATGATCACCGAGCGTAAACGTATCGCCGATCGTTTCCGTTCCGAGGGACAGGGCGAGGCGGCCGAGATTCTGGGTACCAAGGAGCGCGAACTGAAGCGTATCCAGTCCGAGGCCTATCGTACGGCTCAGGAGATCATCGGTGAAGCGGATGCCAAAGCGACGGCGATCTATGCCAAAGCCTACAACCGCAATGCCGACTCCCGTGAGTTTTACCGTTTCCTGAAAACGCTGGAGACGTATGAAAAGACCATCACGGAAAATGACTTACTGATTCTCTCCACGGAAAGTGAATATTTTAAATATCTGAAAAATTCCAAGGGACGTTAAAAGAGCGTACCCCATTAATATCCATCCCCTTTTTCATCCGGAAAAGGGGATTTTTTTTGCTTAAATATTTTTAGGAATACGAAGCCACTGTTGCGCGGGGAATAAATTTGCGCTATCTTATTGGTGTACAAACAAGCACCTATATAAATATGAAATTTGAAGATATTTACGAGCCCATCGAGGTTATAACACATTTTCAGGAAGGGCGGTTACGTCCCCTGCGCTTTAAATGGAACGGCCGGGTATACAAGATAAGGCAATGGAACGGCTTTTGGATCAATCGTCAGGGTTCCAACCGGCAATACCATTTTTCCGTGCAGGCGGACAACTCCGATTTTGTGGAGCTGATGTTTGACGACGCCGATCTGCAATGGCAGATAGCGCGGGTGTGTCTGGATGGCTGAAAACTCCCGTACCCGCATGATCATGCATATCGACGCCGACGCCTTTTTTGCCTCCGTGGAACAGGGGTTTAACCGCCAGTTGCGGGGGCGGCCCGTTATCGTGGGCGGCGAGGCCGGTCAGCGCGGGGTGGTGCATACCGCCAGTTATGAAGCCCGGGCTTGTGGTATCCGTACCGGCATGCCGCTGATCCGGGCCAAAAAGCTCTGTCCCCGGGCGGTTTTTATCAAGGGGGACTTTGCCCACTACCGGGCTGTGGGTGAAAGCTTGCGGGAAATCTATCTGCGTTATACCCCGCGGGTGGAGTTTACCTCGCTGGATGACGCCTATCTGGATATCGGCGACAGTGTCCATCTGTTCGGTTCACCGGTATACATGGCCCGCGAAATCCGTCGTGAAGCGGAGGAAAAAACAGGCGTCAGTCTTTCCTTTGGTATCGGTGGCAGCAAAATGATTGCCCGCATCGCCTCGGGGCTGGATAAGCCGCGCGGGATCAACCATATTACCCCGGAACATGAGAAAGCGTTTCTGCGGGAACTGGCCGTGGAGCACCTGCCGGGGGTGGGCCGCCGGGTAAAGGAAAAACTGGTGGATCTGCATATTTTTACCGTGGGCCAGATGGCCGTCCTGCCCCGGCTGGTTGCGGAACAGATGCTGGGTAAAAACGGTCTTACCCTGTGGAAGATGGCTAACGGCGTTGATGAACGGGAGGTGGAGCGTAAGGTTGTGCCGCGGCAGATCAGCCGTGAAACCAGCTTCCCGAGGGATACGGGCGATGAGAAGGCTATCCTCGGCGGTTTGCAGTATCTGACGGAGCGTATCGCCAGGCGCTTGCGGGAACAGGGGTTGTCGGCGCGAACCGTGGGACTGAAGCTGGGTTATGCCGACTTCAGCCGTGCGGCGCGCGCAAAATCCCTGGAACGGGCCTCAAGCGACGGAGCGGAAATTTTCGGCATGGTACGTTATCTTTACGGGCAAATGCGTCTGAAGCGGGTTCATATCCGCCATATCGGGGTCAGTGTAACGCAAATACGGGATAAAAGCGTTCAGGGCACTCTTTTTGAAGGGCCGCGGCGGACAGAAGCCCTGAATAGCGCCGTGGACGAGCTGCGGGAGCGTTTCGGCTTTATGGCCGTTATGCCGGCGGAAACGCTGCAACTTAAAAGCCGCTACCGTAACGACGCCCACGGCTATATTCTGCACAACCCGGCGTTAACGCGCTAAATGACCTCATCCTCCTTCAGCTTTTCAATATCATCCGCTTTATAGCCCAGTTCCCCAAGCACCTCGGCCGTATGGGCCGAAAGGCGCGGCGGGGGTGCTTCCAGTTGCCCCGGCGTCTTTTCAAACTTGGCCGTCAGATTAAAAAGTTTCAGATCGCCAATCTTTTCCTCAT
>JALTKX010000071.1 GCA_027006055.1 Calditrichia bacterium
TGGAAAGATCGACCTCGTTAAAGGTGGTCAGCATGGCCGTGCCGTGCTTGGCCTCCAGCAGGCGGCGGGCGATGGTTTTACGCAGGGTGGTCATGCGCACGCGTTTTTCATTGCGGCTGAAAGCGGCATTTGCCGGCGCGGGGGCTTCCCCGCTTATATCTTTCTTTTCCTCGGGCGCGGGTGCGGCGGGCGCGGCGCCTTGCCGGGCATTCAGGGCGTCCGCCTTGGTCACGCGACCACCCACGCCCGTGCCCTTAACCGAGGCGGGGTCTATGCCCGCATCCCGCAGGATATTGGCCGCCACGGGAGAAACCTTGGGGCCCTCTTCCTGTTCAACGGGCGGCGGCGCGGCCGCGCTCTTTTCCTCTGAACTTTTCTCTTCCCTGCCTGCGGCGACGGGTGCTTCGCCATCGGTCTCTATTTGCGCTATAACCGCGCCTATTTCCACCGTATCGCCCTCCTCGGCCGTAAAGGTGATGATTCCGCTCTTTTCGGCGGTCACTTCCACGGTGGCCTTTTCCGATTCAATCTCGCAGATCACATCGTCTTCTTCCACATGCGCGCCGTTTTCAACCAACCGGCCGCCCATGGTTACTTCGGTAATGGATTCCCCTATGGTGGGAACCGTAACGTCAATTTTCATTGCGTTTCCTTATTTTATTACAATTTTCTATTCACTGTCTCTTTCTTCCACCTCAGCAAAGGCCCTGTCCAGAATGTCCTTCTGCTCTATCTGATGCTGTTTATGGAAACCCGTGGCCGGCGCCGAGGAGGCCTTGCGACTTATGCCCCGTACCGGGCGATTGAACCACACACGGTAGAAGGGCCAGGCGCCGTAGTTTTCCGGCTCTTCCTGCACCCATATCACCTCTTCCAGCTTTTTATAGCTCTTTAATTTTCTTTCGATCTCCTCTTCGGGGAAGGGATAAAGCTGCTCCACGCGGATAATGGCGATATCCTCGCGTTTTTCCTCCCGGCGGCGGGCGTCCAGCTCGTAATAGAGTTTTCCGCTGCACAGCAGCGCGCGTTTCACGCGCGAGGCCTTGGCCACGCTATCGCCGATAACCGTCTCAAAGCCGCCCTCCGCCAGCTCTTCCACCGTGCTTACACATTGCGGGTGGCGTAGCAAAACCTTGGGTGTAAAAACGATCAGCGGCGCGCGGAAGGGATATTTAACCTGCGAGCGCAGCAGATGAAAGAAATTGGCCGGCGTGGTGGGCAGGCATACCCGCCAGTTTTCGTTGGCCGAAAGCTGCAAAAAACGCTCGATGCGGGCATTGGAGTGTTCCGGGCCCTGCCCTTCGTAACCATGGGGCAGATAAAGCACCAGACCGTTGGTGCGCTGCCATTTGGCCTCGCTGGAGGAGAGGAACTGGTCGATGATGATCTGCGCCCCGTTGACAAAATCGCCGAACTGCGCTTCCCAGATATTCAACCCGTGGGGCGTGGC
>JALTKX010000072.1 GCA_027006055.1 Calditrichia bacterium
AGACATCCTGTGCTCCCAGCTCTATCCACCTGAGCGCGGCGGCCTCGTCCTCTTCACTGATAACAATCAAGGCCAGTTCAGGAAATTTATCACAGATATCGCCAATGGTTTTGACACTTGTTTCATGAGTGTTTATGGCATACAGCACCACATCGATATGATGACGATACTCGTCAAGGTGCTCCAGAGCCTTGCGGTCGTCCACAAGCCAATCCAGACGCACATGCGGCGTTTCTATTTTATGAATCAGCGTATTTACGGCAATCATGCGTTCTTTGTTGTTTTCCACAAACAACAGGCGAATCTCATCCATAGTCACTGGGTCAGGAGGTTTAAGGTGAGCATTATTTTATTCATGTCGGTAAAATCACCGACGGCGTGTCTTCTGGGCAGGGGAAACTCGCGCACCAGAGCCGGAAGAGCCAGGGGCGGGCTTTGCTCCGGCGACTTACTTAAATCAACCAGGTGCAGCTTATAGCGTTCGCCAAAGTGTTCATCACAATATTTTATCAGTTTAGCCAGAATCTTGTTCGACAACCTGTCCATGGTATGTACATACAGGCTCAGTTCCACTTCTTTCATAAAATGCCCGGTTTAATCAAAGGGAGATATATTATCGGGGGAAATACCGGAGAACTAAAGCCGGTGGAGAGAGATTCCTTTTTTTATTGTTCCTTTCCACAACCTACAAAAACTCAACTACCCACAAAAAAAAGGGAACTCATTGCTGAATTCCCTTTCTAAGCGGTCCGGACGAGGCTTCCCCCGAGGAATCGGGGGACAACTTCCCGCGTGATTATTGTTCAAGCAACCATTGGATATAAGAGCGGCTACGTTTTTTTATTACACGTTCACGCTTTAAGGCATCACTTTTGTTTTCATACGATTCCGTGTATTTCAGTTCCCAGAGAATACCTCGCTTGGTGTAACGTCCCCAACCCATGTTGTGACGCTCCAAACGCCAGGTTATGTCCTGGGTGACACCTGTATAATAGCGGTCGATTTTCGAAGAATAAAGAATATAAACAAACCACATGGGCATCTCTAAACAAAAAAAAGGGAATCCATTTCTGAATTCCCTTTCTACGCGGTCCGGACGAGACTTCCCCCGAAGACTCGGGGGACAACTTCCCGCGTGGATTGTTCCCTTCCACAACCTACAAAAACTCAACTACACACAAAAAAAGGGAACTCATTGCTGAATTCCCTTTCGAAAGCGGTCCGGACGAGGCTTCCCCCGAGGAATCGGGGGACAACTTCCGGCGTGATTATTGTTCAAGTAACCATTGGATATAAGAGCGGCTACGTTTTTTTATTACACGTTCTCGCTTTAACGCATCACTTTTTGTCTCATACCTTTCCGTGTATTTCAGTTCCCACGGAATACCTCGCTTGGTGTAACGTCCCCAACCCATGTTGTGACGCTCCAAACGCCAGGTTATATCCTGG
>JALTKX010000073.1 GCA_027006055.1 Calditrichia bacterium
TCCAGGCGCACGGTGACCGGCGCGGCTTCGTCGGTTACGTTGTTGGGGTTGTAAAGCATGCCGGCAAAATAGCCCAAAACACCGGGCATGGTCTGCTCGGAAAGCATGTGGGCAATGTAGCGCGGCGAATAGAAGGGAAAGTGCGCCTTCAGATCGTTGAGCACATTGTCCAGGTTGGAGGTCATGTAGTCAAACCAGGGTTCATGCTCCCGTCGGCGCATGCGGTTAACCACAATGGGGTCCTGGGGGAAATAGTTCCGCCGCCAATAAACATAATCCTGAAAAATATAGCTAAAGAGCCCGGACCAGATCTCGCTGTGTTCGCCCTTGGGTCCCAGAAACCAGGCCGCCAGGGGGTGGTCGTCCGCGGAGAGCTGTTTCTCTTTTGGAGGTCTCATCTCTTTCCCTTGTAAGCGTTTTTGCTAAGATACGACATAAAAGCGATGCTCCGAAACAAATTTCTCCGGGGGAAGGCGAAAAACATCCCGGCGGAAAACGCCGGGCTTAACCGAGGCCGAATATTTTTTTAAACATCATACCGGCCATGCGCGGGTTTTCCTTGAGCCGGCGGGTGGAATAGGCATACCACTCCCTGCCGTAAGGCACGTAAACGCGCAGGCGGTGCCCCTCTTTAACAATGATGTCGCGCAACTGCGGGTCCACGCCCAACAGCATCTGAAACTCATATTTTTCCCGGGGGATATTAAAATCGTGTATCAGGCGCTGGGCGTGCCATACCAGCTTTTCATCATGGGTGGCAATACCCACATAGCAGCCCTCCGCCCGTAAAAGACGCTCCAGATTATACTTATAGCTTTCGTTTATGATGGCCATATCCTTGTAGGCGATATCGCGCGGTTCCACATAAATGCCCTTGCACAGGCGCAGGTTGGCCCGGTGTTCCATCAGGTGGGCGATGTCATCGTTGGTGCGCCGCAGGTAGGCCTGGATAACGGTGCCCACATGTCCGTTATATTTTTCCTTATAGCGCAGATAAAATTCGATGGTATTTGTGGTGGTGGTATGATCCTCCATGTCTATGCGCACAAAGTTGTTCAGCTCGCGGGCTTTTTTAATGATGCGTTCGATGTTTTCAAAACAAAAGGCGTTATCCAGCAGCAGGCCCATGTGCGTGGGCTTAAGCGAGATGTTGGCGTCAAGCTTCAGGCGGCTTATCTGTTCCAGCATTTCGATATATTCATCGGCGGCGGCGACGGACTGCTCCCTGCGCTCAACCTCTTCGCCCAGCAGGTCCAATGTGGCCATGATGCCCCTGGCGTTCAGCTCTTTAACAACCTCCAGGGCGTCCTTCATTTCCGGCCCGGCAATGTATTCCCGGGAAAAGTAACCCACCAGGGGTTTGGGAACCAGCGGCAGGCTCCAAACCACCATTTTATCCAATAGACTCATTTCAACCTCTGTATTCTGAAATTCCTCGCCAAAAATACTTTTAAATATATCAAGGCGAAACATGGCAAGCAAACCCATAAACGTAATTTTAATCACGGATCGGGGTTGGTTTTTTGGGCGCCGGGTCTTAAAATGCGTCATGCTGTTATTTATCCTTCTTTTGCTCTTATCCGCGCTCTATTATACCCTGGTTTTGCATACCCGCTTTTTATTGCGATCGCGAACCTGCCCCGCAAGGCCGGCCCGTTTTTTTTCGGTGATCATTGCCGCCCGCAACGAAAGCGCCCGGGTTTTGCCGCTCATCGCCTCGCTGCGCCGCCTGGATTACGATGAAGCGCTGCGGGAAATTATTTTTGTGGATGACGGTTCCGCCGATGACACGGCCGCGCTGATAGAGCGGGAAATCACCACGCTGCCCGGCGCGCGTCTGATCCGGCTGCGGGAAAGCGACCGTGTTTTGCCCGGAAAGAAAAACGCCTTGCATACGGCCATAATGCAGGCCTCGGGCGCCTTTATTGCCGTAACCGACGCCGATTGCAGCGTGCCTCCCGGCTGGCTTGCAACCCTCAATAATTGTTTTGACACCGACGATATTATGACGCTGGGCCACGCCACCATAGGCGTACAGTCCGGTCTGATAAATCTCTATCTGCGTTTTGACAATCTTTTTGCTGGCATAATGACGGCCGTGCCGGCCATGCTGGGTCTGCCCCTCAGCAGTGTGGGGCGCAATATGGCCTATCGGCGGGAGGCCTATCTGCAAAGCGGCGGTTACCCGGAGCTGGCCCGCCATCGTAGCGGGGATGATGTTTTCCTTACGGAACTGTTCCGTAAAAAAGTAAAGGGACACATCCGTTTTTGCGGAGGCGCCGGGTCGTATGTACGCACGCGGGCCCCGGAAACATTAAGGGAAATCCTGTGGCAGCAGATACGCAAAAACAGTAAGCTTATCCGTAAATCGCCCCCGGCGCTGGCGCTTACCTTCTTCCTGCTGGCCTTTCATCTTTTGTTGCTCTATATGCTTTTTTGGCCCGGCTATGCCCTTCCCGCCCTGGCCCTGCTGGCCGCAAAGTTTGTTCTGGAGTTTTTGGCCCTGTGGCGCGCCTGTGACTTTTTTGACGCTCCCGAGCTGAAGAAAGCCCTGCCCTTTTTTCAGCTTATATATCCCCCGCTTGTCGTTGTACTGGCCCTGGCCGGCCTGACAGGCCTCTATAAATGGAAACCTTAACACCCCCGGGAGGTAGGAAAGTTTGTGGCTCTTTTCGCTCTGGTAATTGTATGCCTGATTTACTATGTTAAGCGGGAGGGAGCGCTAATTGCCGAAACATTTTGAAAGGAGACCTGCCATGCGCTTTTTTTTAGCGGCCGCGGCCATCATGGTGCTGCTGTTATCCTGCAAGGGTAACGATTTGCAAAACATCGACCTTACCTCCGGCGACCTGCCGGCGCTTAATACGGTGACCGTCGAAAGCGACTCCAACCGCTTTGTTTTTGAAACCCGCGCCGAAAAAATGAACCTGGAGCAAAGCTATCCGCTGGAGTTTGACGCCACGCGACTGCTTTTTATTGTTACCGTTACCTCCTACAAGGAAGGATCGGCGACCATGACCCTGTTGGATGCGGGGGGAAATAAGCTGCGGGAGGATGATTTAAACGGTAACCGCATACAAACGCTCCGTTTTACCCTGGCCGCTGCCCCCGCGCGCATTGATGTGAAACTGGAAGATTACAGTGGCGATATTTCCGTTGTTTACAAAGAAAACCAATAAATTCCGCAAGAAAAAGGTCTCTCAAAAAAGGCGGGGTAAAAAGGATATTGCCTGGTTTAAGGCCTGGCTTGGCGGACTGGGGCTTACCTGGCTATGGTTGTATTTCTTTTTAAACGCCCCGGCCCGTCAAAAAATAGAAACCGCCATGCTGAATACCTTTGCCATCGCCGTTTTGGCCACGGCCCTGGCCCTGGCCCTGGCCTGGGGATATGCCCTTACGGTCTACTTTGCCCGAAGGCAGGGGCGCTTTACGGAGCAGCTATCGGATATATTTTTTAGTACCTGGCGGGCTCTGCCGCAAATTCTGGGGCTGTTGTTCGGGTATATTTTTCTGGCCTATTTTCAGCAAAGTCAGCACTGGGCCCTGCCGCCGGTTCTTTTTTTTCTGGCCCTGATGGTGGCGCTGGTGGTCTTTCCCGAGTTGGGCGACCTGTTGCTGGAGCGCATCGCCTACTTTCAAAAGTCGGATTTTTTTGACGCCATGCGCGTTTCCGGCGTGCGCGACAGCCATATAATTAACTACGACATTCTTTTTAAAAACAGCCGCGTGCATATTTTAAACAAGCTTATCGCTATTTTCGGCATGACTTTTTTCCTGCTGATCAGCGTGGACTTTATCGTATCCGTGGGATTGTCACAGTCGGTCAGCCTGGTTAACATGCCCAAAACACTGGGCAACATGCTTGCCCATATAGACAGCAAGCAGGATATTCTGGCCATCGGTCGGGCGCTGACCCATCCGGGCCAGTTTTTCAGCCTCTTTTTTACGCATCTGCAGGGGGTATCGGTGGCCTTTATCATTGTTTTTTCCCTTCTGGCTCTTTATAAAATATCGCAACATTTTTCCCGCCGCCTGGAGATATAATGGCCGATAGCTTGTCTTTCCTGAATATCAATGTGCATACGGATCGGCGCTGCCTGGCCCGGGTGGCTTCCTTTGGCTTTGAAACGGGCAAAATCACCTTTTTGCTGGGAGAGTCCGGTATCGGAAAATCCCTGTTGAGCAAGGTCTATATGGGCATCATGCCGCCGGGGCGTCTTGCCATCGAAGTAAACGGAAAGCCATATGATCATCATCTCGCGCAAGCCCGCCGGTCATCCCGGCTAAGGGACGGCTTTTTTGTTTTTCAGGAACCCTCAAGCCACTTTAACCCCATGCGCACCATCGGCCGGCAACTAAGCGAAGGCCAATTGGGGCGCCTGGGGCGCGGGGCGGAGAATACGATTTTGCGGGCTTTCTGGCCGGATAAAAATATCGCGGAGAGTTTGTTAAACGTTTACCCCAAACCCTACCGCCCCAGCGGCGGGGAAAAGCAGCGCCTTTTGTTGGCCATGGCCTTTAAGAAAATAGCCCTGTATCAGAAAAAGAAGAGCGCCGGAGACGCCCTGTTTATTTTTGATGAACCCTCGGGCAGTCTGGATAACGCGGCCCGCAATCGTTTTCTGGATGAACTGATTACCCGCTACCGGCAAAAGCCCTTTACGGCGGTGGTTATAACGCATGACTATACCATCGTTTCCCACCTCAGCCGCCACTATGCCGGTCTGGCGGATGAGGTGGCCTGGATGGAGCTTTTGCGTGATACGGAGGAGGGGAGCCTGTTGCTGAAGCCCTTTCCCCATCACTCCTTTGAGGCCTGGCTGGCTTCACTGGCGCCGGTACGTTCGCAACTGGATCACTCCGGACTCGAAATTTTGCGCCTAAAGAGCGGCATGAGCATCTGGAAAAGACGCTTTGCTTTTTTAGACGCGCGGGGCAGGGAAGTTGATTTTACGCTTAAGCGGGGAGAGGCCACCTATATAAAGGCGGCAAGCGGCGTGGGTAAAACCACCGTGGCCAAGGTTATCATGGGCTTGCTTACCGCGGAACAGGCCGTGCTGACTATCCTGAACCGTCCCGTGCCCGAAACGGGGAAACGGGCCTATTATGCCCGGCATATATGGGGCAAGCAGGCCACCATGGTTTTCCAGCATGCCGATGAGGCGCTGAACGGAGAGCTGACGGTTGAGGAAGTTTTTAAGGTGCTCTCTTCCAAAAGAACCGTGAACCGGCAAAAAATCATGCGCCGCCTGCGGGAATGGTTTGGCGACCGCATCCCGGACTCTTTTTTACACCGGCCGGTAAAGTATCTAAGCGGCGGACAAAAACAGCGCCTGAATCTGTTGCGCGGTTTTGTGCAAAATACCGATATCCTGATTTTGGATGAACCTTTAAACGGCCTGGACCTGAAATCGGCGGACCTGGTGATTAAAAAGATACAGGAGCGTCAGCGGGACGGCAAGGCCATTCTGATCATCTCCCACAACGAGGATATCATGGAAAAAATCATCCCCGGGGAAAATATTTTTTATCTTGAAGCGGGCTCCGGCGCTTCTAAAAAGGATGGTGGCTCCGTGCCGAGCCTTCACGCCGGACCGTAAAGGCATTAATAACGGGAATATATTCTTTTAGGTTTTCTTGCTAAAAAAGCGTATCTGCCGGCAACGGCAGGTATAAGAAAGCTTTATGTTTCCGTGTAATAGAGTGATTATAAAAAAAAAGCCCGCGCACGGCGGGCTTTGGGATGGTCTGGATGCTTACTTTAAAAGGAGCATCCTTTTCACACTCTGAAAATTCTGCGATTGATAACGGTAGATATAAATTCCGCTGGGCGCCTTGCCGCCCTGTTCATTCAGACCGTTCCATTGCATGGTATAGCTGCCCGGGGCCAGCGTTCCGTTGTAAATGGTTTTAACCAGTCTTCCCAGAAGATCATATACTTCCACGCGGGCTACCTGCGCCTCTTTTGTGGCCGGGACGTCTATGCGGAAACGGGTCACCGGATTAAAGGGGTTGGGGTAGTTTTGCGACAGGGCAAACACGGAAGGTATCAGCGAGCCCTCCACATCAACACCTTCCGCCAGCGGGGTTTGCACACTTAGCGCGGCGCTTTGATTGCGAACGCCGTTGATATCCTGGTCATATAGACGATACCAGTACTTGGTACCGGCTTCAACGCCGTCATCGATGTAACTGTATTTTTTGCCCTGTGAGGAGTTGCCCTGTCCGCGCAGCCGGTCATCGCTGTTAAAATCGGCGATTTCCACAAAGGGGCCATCCTCGGCCGTGGCCCGCTCCAGAATAAAGCCGCTGTTCTCCACCTCGGACTGGGTTTCCCATTTTAGTTCCACGGTTTCAGGCGTGGCCGAAGCGGTAAA
>JALTKX010000074.1 GCA_027006055.1 Calditrichia bacterium
ATGTCAAACGCCTATTTTCAGGTTCCCCAACCGGTGAATGAGCCTATCCTCAGTTACGCGCCGGGCACGCCGGAACGCGCCGAATTGAAAGCGAAACTGAAAGAATTAAAATCCCAAACCATTGAAGTACCGTTGATTATCGGCGGCAAAGAGATTAAAACCGGTAAAACGGCGGAGATGCGCATCCCCCATGATCACGGTCATCTGCTGGGAATTTATCATAAGGCCGGAAAAGAAGAGGTGGACATGGCCATAAAAGCCGCCCTGGAAGCGCGCGCAGCCTGGGCCGCCACTCCCTGGGAACAGCGGGCCGCGGTTTTTCTGAAAGCGGCCGAGCTTTTGTCCGGTTCATGGCGGAGCACCATCAACGCCGCCACCATGCTGGGACAATCCAAAACCGCTTTTCAGGCCGAAATCGATTCCGCCTGTGAACTGGTGGACTTTTGGCGCTTTAACACCCATTATATGACGGAATTGATGTCCGAACAGCCCTATTCGCCGGAAGGCATGTGGAACCGCGTGGAGTACCGCCCGCTGGAAGGTTTTGTTTTTGCCGTCACCCCCTTTAACTTCACCTCCATTGCCGGGAACCTGCCGACGGCCCCGGCCATTGTGGGTAATGTGGCTTTATGGAAACCGGCCTCCAGCTCCGTATATTCCGGTTATTTTCTGATGAAACTGTTGCAGGAAGCGGGACTGCCCGACGGCGTTGTTAACTTTATCCCCGGCTCCGGCAGTCAGGTGGGCAATCCCGTTCTGGCCAGCCCCGACCTGGCCGGTATTCATTTTACCGGTTCCACGGCTGTTTTTCAGGGTATGTGGAAAACGGTAGGGGAGAATATCCATAAAATGAAGTATTATCCGCGTATCGTGGGGGAGACGGGCGGAAAGGATTTTATCTTTGCCCATAACAGCGCCGATGTGGACGCGCTTGTGGTGGCCGCCATCCGCGGCGCCTTTGAATATCAGGGCCAAAAATGTTCCGCCGCCAGCCGCATGTATATTCCGCGCTCCATCTGGGATGAGTTTCGCCAAAAGTATGTGGCCGAAGTGGCTAAAATAAAAATGGGTGACGTGGAAGATTTCAGCAATTTCATGTCCTCCGTGATCGATCGTGCCGCTTTCAGCAGCATTACGGAGTACATAGACTTTGCCGCCGCCTCGGATGAGGCCGAAATCATCACCGGCGGTTCCTATGACGACAGCAAGGGCTTCTTCATCGAACCGACAACCATCGTCACAACCAATCCTAAATTCAAGACCATGCAGGAAGAGATTTTCGGCCCGGTACTGACCATTTATATTTATGAAGACGCCGATTTCGACGCAACCCTTGAATTATGCGATACGACCTCCCCCTATGCCCTGACCGGAGCCATTTGGGCACGGGATCGTTACGCCCTGATCAAAATGTCCGATCGCTTGCGCAACGCCGCGGGCAACTTTTACATCAATGATAAACCCACGGCGGCCGTGGTAGGGCAGCAGCCCTTTGGCGGCGCCCGGGCCTCGGGTACCAATGACAAAGCGGGCAGTTCTCTGAATATGCTACGCTGGATGTCCGTGCGTACTCTGAAGGAGACCTTTGAACCGCCTAAATCGTGGACCTATCCGTTTATGAGCGATAAGTAAAAAAAAGGGAGATTTTTTCTCCCTTTTTATAAACTTTTGTTTGCATCGTTAAAAGGGAGTACTTAAATTAAAATCTCTTTTTTAAGGGGCTGTAGCTCAGTTGGGAGAGCGCTTGAATGGCATTCAAGAGGTCAGCGGTTCGATCCCGCTCAGCTCCACTGTTAAGCTCGTCGCAGGACGGGCTTTTTTTATTTAGTTCCAGGCAAGAGGTCGGCGGTTTCCCGAAGCCTCGGGACTCAGCTCCACTTTTAAAGCTCGTCGCAAGACGGGCTTTTTTTATTTAGTTCCAGGCAAGAGGTCAGCGGTTTCCCGATACCTCGGGACTCAGCTCCACTGTAAAGCTCGTCGCAGGACGGGCTTTTTTTATTTAGTTCCAGTCAAGAGGTCAGCGGTTTCCCGAAGCCTCGGGACTCAGCTCCACTGTAAAGCTCGTCGCAAGACGGGCTTTTTTTATATTGACCTAAAGCAAGAGGTCAGCGGTTTCCCGAAGCCTCGGGACTCAGCTCCACATTTAAACCTGGTTCCATACCGGGTTTTTTTGTTTAGATGATAAGGCAAGAGGTCAGCGGTTTCCCGATACCCCGGGACTCAGCTCCACTTTTCGGGCAATTTCCGTGTCCATCCACTTAAGCCTATGTGGTTTGGGTGATATTCTTTTCTCTCACCATGCACAAAGGATACGGTTAACCACCGATTTTAATCAGGGCATAACGCCTTAAACAAAACTAACCTTATTTCCCACCCCAACCTTAGTAGAAAAAAGTAAACAAAAAAAATAATAACCTTATTACCTTATTCATATCGCCACATCAAAAAATAAGCTAATAAGGTCCCAAATATTCAAAACAGCCGGGGCTACTAAGGTTTGGATATTTATATAAGGTTTTCCTGGTCTCAACACGAATTCGATGAATCGGATTCTATCGGGCAATTTTCGTGTCCATCCGCCCCGCGAATGAATGCGCGGGTTACCCCTGTGTGGCCTGGGGAGATATTCATTCCCGTACCGGGCCGGAAAGGGTTCGGTTAACCCCAAATTTCAATCGGGGGCATAACGCCTTAAACAAAACTAACATTATTTCCCTTTCCCAACCTTAGTAGAGAAAAGTAAACCTAAAAAAAATAATAACCTTATTACCTTATTCATATCGCCACATCAAAAATAAGCTCGAAAATATTTGTAAACCATATTCTACTAAGGTTGATCTTTTAAAAATAAGGTTCATTTTAACCGATTACACAATAAATCGCCTGCCAATTAAAAACAATGTATTCTGTGATTAATAAAAGGAATACCCGGCATTATACAAAACCTTATTTTCGTTTCCCAAACCTTAGTAGAAAAAAGTAAACCAAATAAAAATAATAACCTTATTACCTTATTCATACCGCCACATAAAAAAAATAAGCTAATAAGGTCGGTAAAATTTGTTAAAACCTATGGCTACTAAGGTTGGATCGTAATATAAGGTTTTCCTGGTCTCAGCCCGAATCCGATGAATCGGATTCTATCGGGCAATTTTCGTTACCCCTGCGCGGCTTTGGCTGATATTCTTTCCCGCACCGGGCAGTAAAGGATTCGGTTACCCCCGATTTCAATCGGAGACATAACGTAATATAATAAACCTAACCTTATTCTATTACTCCAACCTTAGTAGAAAAAAGCATCCTCAAATCCCCCCGACCTTATTACCTTATCGGCCTTGCCCATAAAATAAGCTAATAAGCTTGGAAATGTTTCTGACATGGTTTCTACTAAGGTTTTTATTTTCTAATAAGGTTCCTGTTTTTCAGACAGAATCCGATGAATCGGATTCTCCGAGGGCGGTACACCTCTGCCGCCCCGCGAATAAATTCGCGGGTTAAGCCAATGTGGCCTGGGGTGATATTCATTCCCGCTGCGGGCCGGAAAAGATTCCATAACGCCTTAAACAAAACTAACCTTATTTCCCACCCCAACCTTAATAGAAAAAAGTAAACCAAATAAAAATAATAACCTTATTACCTTATTCATATCGCCACATCAAAAAATAAGCTAATGAGGTCGAAAATATTTTAAACACCCATGGCTACTAAGGTTTGTTTTTCTAAAAATAAGGTTCATTATGTGTTGCGGCCTTACGGGACTACGCCGCGAACGGGATGAAATATGATTTGGGGTGAGGAATCTTTCCCGAAATAAACCAAAACCCCTGGGCCGTATTCCCAAAAGATCCCTCTGCTCCGCTGCGCTCCGATCGGGATGACAATTTGTACAGGCGTGGATAAATACATGTGATTCATGGCGTTCCTTGTTTCTAAATCAAAAAGATAAACCCCGGAACAATAAAAAAACCTTATTTCCCTCCCCAACCTTAGTAGAGAAAATAACGACCCAAACATAATTTACCTTATTACCTTATTCATACCGCCACATCAAAAAATAAGCTAATAAGGTCCCAAATATTCAAAACAGCCGGGGCTACTAAGGTTGGATCGTTATATAAGGTTTTCCTGGTCTCAACACGAATTCGATGAATCGATTCTATCAGGCAATTTCCGTTACCCCTGAGCGGCTTTGGCTGATATTCTTTCCCTCACCGGGCAGTAAAGGATTCGGTTACCCCCCCGATTTCAATCGGGGGCATAACGAATTACAATAAACCTAACCTTATTCTATTACTCCAACCTTAGTAGAAAAAAGCATCCTCAAATCCCCCCGACCTTATTACCTTATCGGCCTTGCCCATAAAATAAGCTAATAAGCTTGGAAATGTTTCTGACATGGTTTCTACTAAGGTTTGTATTTTCTAATAAGGTTCCTGTTTTTCAGACAGAATCCGATGAATCGGATTCTCCGAGGGCTGTACACCTCTGCCGCCCCGCGAATAAATTCGCGGGTTAAGCCAATGTGCCTGGGGTGATATTCATTCCCGCGGCGGGCGGAAAGGATTCGGTTAACCCCCGATTTCAATCGGGAGCATAACGAATTACAATAAACCTAACCTTATTCTATTACTCCAACCTTAGTAGAAAAAAGTAAACCAAAAAAAAATAATAACCTTATTACCTTATTCATATCGCCACATAAAAAATAAGCTAATAAGGTCGAAAATATTTTAAACACCCATGGCTACTAAGGTTTGGATATTTATATAAGGTTTTCCTGGTCTCAACACGAATTCGATGAATCGGATTCTATCGGGCAATTTTCGTGTCCATCCGCCCCGCGAATGAATGCGCGGGTTATCCCTGTGATGCTCTGTAAGGCTAAGATAGAGCGTATTCCCTCCAATAAAAAACCCCCGGACGCAGCAACGCCGGGGGTAAATAGCAGAATAGCTCTTAGGCTAAAAGATATTGAACTTTTTACGGTTGTCCACGATATCGGCGTTATCCTTAAGCTGCTGATACCACTTGCTGAAAACGGCCTGTCGTCGGGCGTTAAGGATACGCAGTCGGATCAGTTCCTTTTGATCATTAAAAGCCGTGCTGTCAAAAGCGCTTTTTTCAATCAGCTTTTCGTAGAACATACCCGATTCGGTATCGATCATGTCCGATACCCCTCCGGGTTTAAGCCGGAAGGCCGTGCCGTTGAATTCCGGGATTTTGCCAACGCCGGGAACCGACTCGCTGAGGGCAAACATACGGGTTACATCATACTTTACGATTTTGCCGGTATCCGCCTCGGCAATGGCCTTAAAGGCCTTGCCGGCCTTTACATCGGGGTCAATCCGCGAGGCATAGGCGCGGGCCAGGGAACGGGCCTTGTCAAAACGGACTTCGTTTTCAACCAGGGCGCGCACATCGGCCAGGGGCTTGTAACCCGCGGGCAGGATGTCGTTTACCTTAAAGACGGCATAGGCTTTATTATCATTAAGGGAATAGATACCGGAAACCTCCCCTTTTTCACTCATAAAGGCAAAAGCCATAATGGCCGCGTTACGTCCGATGCCGGGAATAAAACCGCTTTTTTCCTCGAAATAGCCGGTGGTTTTAACTTCATAGTTGTCGGCGGCCACGGTTTCATCCCAGCCGTTGTCCTTGGCGTCCCTGGAAAAAGCCTGGGCTTTGTCTTCCTGTTCGGCCAGGGTGCTGGGGCCGGCCACAATCTTTAGCAGGATATGGCTGGCTTTCACTTTTTCCACACCGTCAATCTTTTTCTTATCTTCAACCTTTATGATGTGGTAGCCGTAATTTGTTTTTACCGGCCCGACCACTTCGCCGGGCTTTGCGGAAAAGGCCGCGTCGCTGAATGCCGGAACCATGGCCTTGCGGTCAAAATATCCCAGGTCGCCGCGATTTTCGGAAACGCTGGGGTCTTCCGAATATTGCAGGGCCAGCAGGTTAAAATCTTCGCCAAGGGCAAGGCGTTCCTTTATCTTGTCTATTTCGTTAAACACGATCTGCGTATCGCGCGCGGTGGGCTTTATTTCAAACAAAACATAGGCCAGGTCACGGCTTTCGTCGCGTTTATATTCATCCTTGTGTTTTTCGTACCACTCCTCCAGTTCCCCGTCGGTGACGTCGGTTTGGGAACGGAAACGGTTGCTAAGCACGGCCAGATATTCCACCTTGGCCTTAACATTCTTGCGGATAAACTCATCCTTTATTTCCGCAGGACTTACGCGCACGGAGCTGGTAATGAGGTTCTGCAGTTTTTGAAACGGAATCTGTTGCCGGTAAAAGTCTTCGATCTGTGCCCAGGGAATATTCGGGTTGGAGAGGGCCGCCTG
>JALTKX010000075.1 GCA_027006055.1 Calditrichia bacterium
CGCGGTCAAACAGGGCAGCAACTGCTTCTCGGCGCCTACAGCGCCTTGATGCGCCAGGTGGACGCCGGCATGGTGGAAATTTTTTCCCGGCGGGAAATGCTGGACCTGGTTGTGGAAGACGGCCATGCCCGGGGTATAGTGGTGCGCAACCTGATAACCGGGGAGTTGGAATCCTATGCCGGCCACGCGGTTGTTTTGGCAACCGGCGGTTACGGCAATATTTTCTATCTTTCCACAAACGCCGTAAACTCCAACGCTACCGCCGCCTGGCGCAGCCATAAAAGGGGCGCCATGTACGCCAACCCCTGCTACACGCAAATTCACCCCACCTGTATTCCGGTCTCCGGCGATCATCAGTCCAAGCTGACCCTGATGAGTGAGAGCCTGAGAAATGACGGCCGGGTATGGGTACCGCGTAAAAAAGGCGATAAGCGGCCTCCCTCGGAAATACCCGATGAAGAACGCTACTATTATCTGGAAGAACGTTACCCCAGCTTTGGCAACCTGGTGCCCAGGGATGTGGCCTCGCGTAACGCCAAGCAGGTCTGTGACGAGGGACTGGGCGTGGGCTCCACGGGACTGGCCGTCTACTTGGACTTTGCCGACGCCATAAAGGAATTTGGCGAGCAGACCATCCGCGAGCGTTACGGCAACCTGTTTGACATGTACGAGAAGATCACCGATGAAAACCCCTATAAGGTACCGATGCGTATTTACCCCGCCGTTCACTATACCATGGGCGGATTGTGGGTGGACTACAACCTTATGAGCACCATCCCCGGCCTGTATGTGGCCGGCGAGGCTAACTTTTCCGATCACGGCGCCAACCGCCTCGGCGCTTCCGCCCTGATGCAAGGGCTGGCCGACGGTTATTTTGTGCTGCCCTATACCATCAATGACTATCTGGCCGGCGTTAAGGCGGACAAGCTGCATACCGAAACGGATGCTTTTAAGGAAGCCCGCAATGCCGTAACGGAAAGGATAAATAAATTGCTGGCGGTAAAGGGTAAAAAGACGGTTCGTGAAATCCACCGCGAATTGGGTCATATCATGTGGAACCATGTGGGCATGGCCCGGAACAAGGAAGGGCTGGAAAAGGCCTTGCAGGAAATCCCTAAATTACGCGAAGAATTCTGGAACAACATCAACGTGACCGGCAGCGATAAGAACCTGAACAAGGCGCTTGAACAAGCAGGCCGGCTGGCGGATTACCTGGAACTGGGCGAGCTGATGGCCCGCGACGCGCTCAATCGCGAGGAGTCCTGTGGCGGACACTTCCGCGAGGAAAGCCAGACCGAGGAAGGCGAAGCCAGACGTAATGATGAAGAGTTCTCTTATGTGGCGGCCTGGGAATACCAGGGCGAAAACAAGGTTCAGGCCCTGCACAAGGAAGAACTGGTTTTTGAGAATGTTAAACTCACTCAGCGTAGCTATAAATAAAGGAGCTGGGAATGGAAAAGACTATAAATCTTAAATTGAAAATTTGGCGACAAAGCGCTCCGGATGCTAAAGGCGAGCTTGTTTCCTATGACGTAAAGGATGTTTCCACGGAGATGTCCTTTCTGGAAATGCTGGATGTGTTAAATGAAGATTTAACAAAAAAAGGCGAAGAGCCCGTCGAGTTTGACAGCGACTGCCGTGAAGGCATTTGCGGTACCTGTGGCATTGTTATTAATGGCATACCCCATGGCAAGGAAAAGGCCACAACCGTATGCCAGTTGCACATGCGCCATTTTAAGGACGGCGAAACAGTACTGTTAGAGCCCTGGCGTGCCCAGGCTTTTCCCGTTATTAAAGACCTGGTGGTTGATCGCAGCGCCTTTGACCGTATTATTTCGGCCGGTGGTTATATCTCCACCAAAACAGGCAGCGCCCCGGATGCCAATATTATTGCCGTGCCCAAACCGGATGCAGATCTGGCCATGGACATGGCGGCCTGTATCGGTTGCGGCGCCTGCGTGGCGGCCTGCCCCAATGCTTCCGCCTCGCTGTTTGTGGGCGCAAAGGTATCGCAGCTTTCCCTGCTACCGCAAGGACGCATAGAAGCGGCCAGCCGCGTTCAGAATATGGTGGCCCAAATGGACGCCGAACTTTTTGGCGCCTGTACCAACATTCAGGAATGTGAGGCGGTGTGTCCCAAGGAGATATCCATCTCCGCCATTGCCCGCATGCGCAGGGAATATGTAAAAGCCGCCTTTAAATAAAGCGGTGGAAAAATACAAACAGCGCGTTCGATACGATAATGGTATAGATAAAGTTTATCTGAAATCGTTCAATAAACAACAGCACGCGTTCTCTGTGTTCATCAATCATAACAACTCCTTCACAAAGGGGCCTTTGACGACGGCCCCTTTTTATTTGCCTCTCTTTTTAAAACTTGTACGAGATTCCAAGCCGGATGTTTTTGTTTTCTTTATTCTCTTCCACCGTTTGCGTGGTATAGATATAGTTGGCGCTGTTTTTCCAGGTGCCAACGGAGTAAGCCGCGTTAAGCATGGTGTTTCTGTCCACGGCAAAGCCGAGGCCGGCACTGTAATAAACACGGTCATAATCCTTATTCAGGGTTTTATCGGCCGTGGGCACATAACGGTAGCCTCCGCGCAAAAATAGCGTTCTGTTGGCCAGGGCCAGCTCTCCACCTCCAGAATAACTTAATACAGGTTGAAAATCTTCACGAATTCTGTCATTTTCCAACAAAAGATCATTATACTCGGCCGCGTCCCTGCCCTCCGGCACGTCGTAGCGCAGTTGCGACCAATCCGCGTAATCCACGGAACCGGACAACACCAGAACATCGCTTGTAAAGCTGAGACCGAGGTTAAACTGATAAGGCGTCCTGACGATATAATCGAAATTATAGCTGCCCAAATCGTATTCATCCACCGGCACGGAAGGATCGTCATAGCTCAGCGCATCGCTTTCTGACCAATCTTCATTGATGGTCATGGCCATGGGAAAAGTTATTACCGTGGCCAGCTTTAACCGGGAAGAAAGATCAAACATACCCGAAAGCTTTACTTCCGTTCCGCTATAGTCCTGCCGCAGGTTTTGTTTATAGTCATAAGCGTAAAAATCAAGCTGCGTATCCGTTAACTGGTAAAGATTATTGATGTCCGTTTGTGTGTAATTCAGCGTATAATCGCTTTTTCCGCCATAAAAATTTATGCTGGCGCCCGCCGTAAAACGGGGAGACAACGCCAGCGCCCCGCCAAAGCTCCAGGCCTCCAACCGGCCTTCCCGGCTGATGACATAGTCTTGCTGAACATTTCTGTCAAAACTATAAAATCCATCGTCGCCGTAATCAAAACCGATGCCGTTACTTTGGGTGTTGTAGGCGGAAAATTTATTGAAATCATCAAAACTTTTCAGCACCTGGTAACCAAAGGCCAGTACAAAACTGCCGCGGGCCACCTCAAAAGGGTAGGCCAGACCAATGCTGTTCAGCCGTGTCGTTCTTTGATCGGAAAAAAGGTTCCGGCTGAGATAGTCCGTGTTTTGTCCATAAATATCATGGGAAAGCGCCACGGAGAAGGAGGTCTTTTTCAATTGGCCCAGCCCGGCCGGGTTCCAGTATAAGGCGGAATAGTCATCCGCCACGGCACTGTAGGCATTGCCCATGCCCATGGCGCGCACGCCAATCCCTTCAGGATTTGAACTCAGCTTTAGCGCCTCTGTCGCCGATTGTCCGTAGGCCGTCATCAGGCCCGTCAGTAATAGGGCTATTATCTTTTTCATGATGCTATCCTCGTTCCTTTATCTGTGTTTGCGCCCGGAGGAGGCTCTTCTGCCGCCCGTGCTTCTCGAAGCGCCCGAACGTCCCGAAGATGAGGAACGCGGGCTGTAGGAAGAACGGGAGCGCCCGGCCGAGGGCCTGTAGCCGCTTCCACGCGGGGAGTGGCCGGATGAACGGGGCGTATAGGAAGAGCTTTTCTCTCTTTGCGTGCTTTTTGTATATCTCCTTTTCGATGAACGCTTCACCGTGCTTTTACTCTTTTTAACCGGCGCCACGACCCGTGTCTTTTGCCTTTTCACCCGGGTGTTTCTTTCTTTTGTAATGGTTCCGCCTTTGCGATCCGAGGTCTTTCTCAACTCCGACCGTCTTTTAGGCAGGCGGTCTTTTTTACTCATATCATAATAGCTGCGCTCATAGCGGCCCCTTGCCTTGCTGCGGGTAACTCTTTTTTCCCGCTTACCGGCGCGGCGTACATCGGTCAATCGTTCTCCCCTTCTTGTCAGCCGTTTTTCACGATAGCGCTCCGTACCTTTCCTTACGGAAGTGCTTCTTCTTTTACGAACGTCCCTGTCCCGTCCCTGCTTGACGGTAACGGGCCTGACCGAAACAGGCCTTCTTCCCCCGCGCGGCGTTGTCGATACGATTGTTCCCGTAGTATTGCGCCCTTCGCCAACACGGCGGCGCCTTTCCTTACGCGTGGTGGAGCCATCCGTTGTAAAGGAACGCGCCTTGCGCGGCTTGGACGGCGTATAGGCATGACCGCCTCCATAATAGTAAGGGTCATAATAACCAACAGGATACCAGGGATCATAATATCCCGGGAAAACACCGACCACCACGGTGGGATAGCCATAGGGGCCATACCAATAGTCGTCATACCAGAAATCATAAGGCGCGTAGGTATAGTAGTCCGAATAATAGTCAAAGTAGAACCCGTGCCGGAAGTGACCATAACGGTGCCAGGGTCTGTAGATGGAAGAAGTGTACCAGGGGGTATAGACGCTGTAACGGTATGCCCGTACCGCGGGCAGAACATTAATATCATATTCCGTGATATACACATCCCCGCTGCCGTCATAGCCATAGGCCTCTTCCTGACCATAAAGATCATCATAGTCGTAACCATAGGCCTGGCTGCTATCGGCGATACTTTCCTGCCGCTCCTGATCCCGGGCCATGCGATAGCGCTCTTCGCGCACCACATAATCATTGGCCCGTTCCCTGGGAACGGCAAACTGCGTATAGCAGGATGACAGCATAAACGATGCTATCAACGGTATTGTGTATAAAAGTTTCTTTTTCATGACAACCTCGCAGGTTTTTTTATTCAATTTATTTAATACAATTTCCATGCCATAAATAAACAACACGATAAGCTGTTAAAAAACAACATGTAAGAAAATAATAAAAAGAAGATGATGTTAACTATATTTACAATAAATGAATAAAAGATAATTTTGTTTACTTATCCGGTTTATAGTGGACGGCGTTTATATTATACCTTTTTAGCATTTTATGCAGCCCCACCCGGCTTATGCCCAGCCGTTCGGCCGCTTTAAGGATATTTCCCGAGGAGGATTTCAGGGCGTCGCCGATCATTTGCTTTTCCAGCTCTGCTATGGCCTCCTTCATGGGCCTGTCTCCGGGAACAATAAGCGGTGAAGTCGTCTGTTTTAAGCGATCCGACAGTAAATCAACGGTTAACGGTGCGCCATCGTCCACCAGGGTTACCACGCGTTCAATCTCATTTTCCAACTCCCGTACATTACCGGGCCAGGAGGCATTTTTCAGAATTTCCAAAAAAGCCGGTTCGACACCCGCAATGTTTTTACCGATACGGCGCTCATACTTTTCCTTAAAATAATGGACCAGATCGGGGATATCCTCACGCCGTTCACGCAAGGGGGGCAGTTGAATGGGAAAAACGTTGAGCCGGTAATATAAATCCTCGCGGAAGGTACCTGCCTCAACCCCGGCTTTCAGGTCGCGGTTGGTGGCGGCGATGATGCGCACATCCACCTTTATGGTTTTCATGCTGCCCAGGGGTTTAATCTCTCCTTCCTGCAATACACGTAACAATCCCAATTGCAGGGCCGGCGTGGTATCGCCAATTTCATCCAAAAAGATGGTGCCGCCGTCCGCCTGTTCAAAAAGCCCCTTTTTGTTGTCTACCGCTCCGGTAAAGGCGCCCTTTACATGACCAAACAGCTCGCTTTGCAACAAGGTATCGGGAATGGCGCCACAATTTTGGGCGACAAAAATTTTATCTTTTCGGTTACCGTTATAATGGATCATTTTGGCCAGCATCTCCTTGCCCGTGCCCGTTTCCCCCAAAAGCAAAACCGTTGTGGGCGTGTTCATTACCTTGCGTATCAATTTGAACACCCGCTGAATGGCCGGGCCGTGTCCCACAAAATTGCCCAGTTGCAGTTGCTGCTCAACCTCCTGTTTTAGCAGGATATTCTCTTTGGTCAAACTGCGATTGGCCTGTTCCAGCGCTTTTTGCAGCTCCTTGTTTTGCCGCGCCATCGTATAACGCTCCACGGCGTTATCCACAATCATTATCAGCTCTTCCGGCTCAAAGGGTTTGGAGATATACTGAT
>JALTKX010000076.1 GCA_027006055.1 Calditrichia bacterium
CGGGAGTTGCATCCTTTTACTCCCCTCCCCGAGGGTCGGGCCGGGGGTGGGGCCGGGCAAAAAAAAACTGCCGTCCAGCGGCAGTTTTAAAAAGCATCCATGCTTAAATCCGGGTTCCTTCCCGAGACCTCTACATTCGGCCATTGCCACCGGCAATGGAGAAGTAGGTCGCAAACAGCTTAAAACTGTTCATTATTTTTTTATCGACTGACGGCCGGAGTCAAAATATATTATCTTTTTTATTTTGCGGCGGATTTGCGTAAATTTTTTGTTTTTAAATTACAGGAAAATACTTTGAAACAGTTAAAACGCATTAAGGGAACACAGGACGCCCTGCCCGAAAAAACCGTACAATGGCAGGCCCTGGAAAAACACATCCGCCGGAACATGGCGCTCTTTAACTTCCGGGAAATCCGCACGCCGGTATTTGAAATGACCGAAGTGTTTGCCCGGGGCATCGGTCAGTTCACCGATATTGTTTCCAAGGAGATGTACACTTTTCAGGATCGCTCCAAAAAGAGCCTGACGCTGAAACCGGAGATGACGGCGCCGGTCATGCGCGCCTATATGGAAAACAGTCTTTACGCCCAGGCGCCCCTGCAAAAGCTATATTATATCGCCCCCCTGTTTCGTCAGGAGAACCCGCAGGCCGGCAGGCTGCGGCAGTTCCATCAATACGGCGCGGAGTTTATCGGCAGCCCGGCTCCCGAGGCGGACGCGGAAACCATTGCGCTGGCCCTGCATATTTTTGAAGAACTGGGTCTGACCAACATCCGCCTGCGCATCAATACCGTGGGCGATCCTGAAAGCAGGGAACCCTATAAACTTCTCTTACAGGACTATCTGAAGCACAACATCCCCGATCCCGACCCCCAGGTGGCCGAACGCATTGCCAACAATCCCCTGCGCGTGCTGGACTCCAAGGATGAAAAGCTGCGGGGAGTGATCGCCGGCGCGCCCAAGCTGGTGGACCATCTAAAGGAAAAAGCGGCGGAGCATTACCGTTCCGTAAAAACACAATTGGAAAGCGCCGGGGTCAGCTACAGCGAAGACCCGACCCTGGTTCGCGGACTGGATTATTACACCCACACGGTTTTTGAGATCACCAGCGACGCCCTGGGCGCGCAGAACGCCCTTTGCGGCGGAGGACGCTACGATCTGCTGGCCCGGCAACTGGGCGGCAGGGATTTTCCCGCCGTGGGCTTTGCCGCCGGCATGGAACGCATTCTGATGGCCCTGGAAAGTCAGGGTAAAAGCCTGGCCCGGCCCGCGGCCCCGGACGTATTTTTAATCACCATGGGCCAGGCGGCGCGCGCGACAATGACAAGCTGGCTGGCAAAACTTCGCCGGGCCGGTTTATCGGCGGACGCCGACTTTCTGGGCCGCAGCGTTAAGGCCCAGTTCCGCGAGGCGAACCGTAGCGGCGCCCGTTTTAGCCTTATTTTAGGCGAGGATGAGCTGAACCAAAAATTCTTTGCCGTTAAGGATATGAAAAACAGCACTCAGGAGAATGTCCCCTTTGACAGCCTGACCGAATATCTGCTGCAAAAAAAGGAATCCCCGAGAGTATGATCCGCCCCCTTTCCCTGGCCAGGGTGCGCTATTTTAGCAAACTGAAGCTCAAAAAACAGCGCCGGCAGGAAGGTCTGTTTATCGTCAGCGGGCGGCGGGCCGTTGAAGAGACCCTCGCTTCTCCCCTAAGCGTGGAACTGCTGATACTGGAAAACGGCGCTGACGGCGCCCGCTATGCCGCCCATGACATCCCCCTTTTCAGCACCGGCGCCGATGAATTGAAACGTATCACCGACGTGCAAACGCCACAGGAGGTGGCCGCCGTGGTAAGGCTGCCCGAGCCCGGCCCGCCCGGGGATGCGTCGAACATGCTTTATCTGGACGGCATAAGCGATCCCGGCAATTTAGGCGCCATCATACGCACCGCCGCCTGGTTCGGCTGGCCCTGGCTGCTTCTCTCGCCCGGCGCCACCGATCCCTATCAGCCCAAAACCGTAAGGGCCACCGCCGGTATGATCGGCTATGTGAATATCGTAACCGACTTCCCCGCGGAAGAACTGCGTTCCTTAAAGAAAAAGGGATATACCCTGTGGGGAACCAACGTTAGCGGCGGCCGGGATATAAAAAGCGTACCCGCCGGAGGACGGAATCTTATTTTAATGGGTTCCGAGGCGCACGGTCTTTCTGCGGAGGCCGGGGCTCTGACCGGCGAACAGCTCTATATAAAGCGCACCGGCCGGGGGGAATCCCTCAACATGGCCATGGCCGCCGGCATCATTATGCACCACTTCGGCAACGCGACCAAGCCTTAATAAGGAATACATTTTATGGATGAAAAAAAATTTCCCGAACCGTTGGAAGCCCTGCTGCTGGTATTGGTAGTCTTTAGCGGTATTTTACTGATCACCATCACCATTGGCGTGGTGGTTAAATCCATCGGCGGCGGGGAAAACCTGGATCGTAACCTGGAGCTGCTGCTCTTTTTCATGGAGAGCCTTTTCCTGATTGTTCCCTGGTACTATGCCCGCAGACGCGGTTTTGACATGCAGGCGCTTTTCCGTTTTGGCCCCGTGGAAGGGCGCGTTTACCTTTACGCCTTTGTCATGGGCCTGGCCCTGATCATCTTAACCGATGAGATGGAGCGGCTGATCACCCTGTTTATGCCCATGCCCGACGCCCTGGCCGACATGATGAAGCCGCTTTATGTCAATACGCCCCTGGAGTGGCTGATTGTAATCATCGGCAGTGTTTTGATCGCATCGGTGGCGGAAGAGGGCCTGTTTCGCGGATTTTTACAGGTATCGCTGGAAAAAAAGGGGGACGTGACGCGGGCCGTGGTACTGACATCGGTCAGTTGGACCATTATCCATATGAATCCCTATTGGGCTATTCAGATTTTTTTCATGGGTATCTTTTTGGGCTATATCGCCCAGCAGGTAAACTCCATCCGGCCGGCCATTCTCATCCATGGCATGAATAATCTTTTGGCCCTGCTGCTTATCAACCTGCGGGTAGAAGCGGACATTCCCTACTACACCTGGAACGGCCACGTATCGCCGCTTTTTCTGCTGGCGGCGGCGGGTATGCTGTACTGGTCTATTCGCGCTCTGGGTCGTCTGCCCCGTCCGCGTCCAACTCGGCCATCTTTGTAGCCAAAAAGGACATCACCGCTTCCTCGGCGGCCATAACATCCGTGGCATGGGCATTGCGCAGGCTGTCCCAAACCGCCTGCGGACTCACCCCTTCCAGATCGGCCACTTTGTCGTAGGTGCCCAGTTCCTTATAACGCCAATAGCGTTTAAAGTTTATGGTGCTCCAGCGTTTTTTTATGGCATAGATCAGGGTATACACCGTGTTGATATAAAGATCAAGCTGCTGGTCGGTGGAGCGGAAGTGAACGCGCAGGCGGTTTTTCTTGGCGTGGTTTAAAGCGGCGTTGGCCCGGTGAAAGGCGGGGCCGTCCATCTCGATGGGGATATTGGCGCCCATGCGCTGAATTTGGCCCAGACCGATACCATAGCGCAGACCCAGGGGATGTAACAGGCGCTCAAACTCGATCATGATGGAGTGTACCCGGGGCACATTGGAAACCACGCCCTGGAATTCATCGCCCTTGGTAATCATAAACGGCGCCTCGATATCCGCGGCCCAGTTTTCGTTCACCTGAACGATAGCGGACTTCAGGAACAACTGCCATTCATAGCGCTCGCGTTCCTTCATCTTCTTTGAACCCTGAATATCGGCAATTATCACCGCAACGGTATCCGCCATCTTCCCCTCTTATCCCCATAAAAATTAGCACACAGCCCAAAAAACCCGCCAAACAAAATCACGTCGTTTTCATCCTTATGATAACATGATTCAGCCTTTTGCGAACACACTGTTACCCCCTCAAAGCGGAAAACGGGCCCGGGGCTTTTATCCTAACCGATCCCCGCCCGCAGGGTTTCCTGATGTTTTTCCACCTCGCGCATCACGCGGTTGGCCAAACGCAGGGCCTGCAAGCCCTCTTCCGCCGTCACCGGCGGCGTTTTATCCCAACGGATCGCTTCCACAAAAGCCTGCAATTCATCCCGTAGAGGGTTGACCTCCTTTTTGGCGCGACGCGTATATTTGATATCCCGTTTCAGGGTGGCGGCGTCAATCTGCCCCAGATGTATGGCCATGTCGCCCTTATCCTTCGCCCCCTTGCCGTCGGGTATGTAAAACGCCTCGGCCTGGCCGTCCGTGAAGTCAAATGAAATATAGGCGTTTTTCTGAAACACGCGCATTTTACGCATTTTTTTTGCTGAAATTCTGCTGGCCGTCACATTGGCCACGCAACCGTTGGCAAATTCTATGCGGGCGTTGGCAATATCCACGCTGGGAGAGACCACCGCCACGCCGCTGGCGGCAACCTTTACCGGTTCGCTGCCCACCAGATGCAGAATAAGGTCCAGGTCGTGGATCATCAAATCCAAAATGACGGCCACGTCCGTACCGCGCGGATTGAACTGGGCCAGGCGATGGGCCTCGATAAACACCGGCTGCAGATGAACGCCGGCCAGGGATTGCACGGCGCCGTTAAAACGCTCTATGTGGCCCACCTGTATTTTCAGATTTTTTTCCCTGCCCAGCCGGATCAGCTCCTCGGCTTCTTCTTCCGTGGCCGTCAGCGGTTTTTCCAGAAAAACATGTTTACCGGCGCGCAGGGCCCGGCCGGCAACCTCGTGGTGCGTGGTCGTCGGCGTTACAATGCTTACGGCCTGCACATCATCCAGCAGGGCGTCCATGTCCCTGTAAACGTCACAACCCAGTTCCTGACCCACCACGGCGGCGCGTTGGGCGTCGCTGTCGTAGATGCCCATCATGCGGGCGCCCGGCACGTCGGCATACAATTTGGTATGCAGCCGCCCCAGATGTCCCACGCCGATAACGCCCACTTTTATATCATTCATCTTCTGTTTCTTCCAGTAATTCAAACTCCTTATCCTTGTCGCGATCCACAAACGTAAAGGAAAGTCCCCGCGAAGGATAGAGCCAGGTGATGTGTGGCATGCGCGTATCGTAACGGCGGTTTTCAATTTTTTCCGGCGGGCCGTACAAAAGGTAAATACGTCCCCGATCGGTTTGCCAGCCTTCCTTGTGGCGGTTGGAAAACAGGCGTACCGTTTCGCTCACCCGCTTAAAATAGACCTCGATCAACTCGTTGTAACGGGTATTGGGCGTCGGGTCGTTCTTTTCCCAGTAAGCGTCAATCCATTTTGCCAGACGGCGGTAGCTCATCCCCTTCACCTCTTCGCGCTGCTCCCCGGTAAGCAGATAGCGCATGGGGCGTATGGCCAGGTCGGGATGATAAAGGTAAACGGGCTTTTTTATCCAGACCACGTCAAATTCCCTTTCCGGCGATACGGTTTTACCGTTTACGGAAACGGCAAAACGCAGGCTGTAATGTCCTTCCGCCAGGGCATTCATGGGCATAACATAGTGTATGGTCATCAGGGCTTGTTGCGAAACGCCTTTCACAAACTGCTGCCGCACCAGGGTGTTTTGCTCCTTAAGATGCTGATTCAGACGGATATCGATATGCACGCTGTCGCCGGGGTTGGTTTTTACACGCAACAGGGCATTGTAGGCGCGGTTAAACTCCAGCACCCGGTTCATGGGGTTAAGCGTGAGCCGCGGCCGCCCGTCCACGGTGTCGGCCTCGTAAAAGGCAATGCCGGTGGTCAGGGGGAAGCGTTGGGCCGGTTTTTGGCGTTTAAAGGGCAAAACGGCCTTATAGCGGTTACTGCTGGAAAGATCGCGCACTTCCAGCAACAGCTTGTAGCTTCCTTCCCGCAAAGAGTCGCCGGCGGCGATGTTATCCAGCGGCAAAACATATTCATGGTTTTGGTAAACCCATTGGGAGTTTGTTTCCTTAAAGTTGTCCAGGACAGCTTTTTCCCTCCAGGTATAACCGCCCGCCAGCGTATCTTCCACCCGCAGGGACGCGGTGACCTCATAAGAGGCCAAAAAGGCGGAATCGCCGCGGGTAAATTGCAGAAAATCATTCTGAACGGCCACGGCCAGACGGATTACCGGCTTCCAGACGGCGTCCCGGTCGATAAAAAAGCTGAATTGTACCGGCGCCTTGCGTTTAACGGGAAAATGATAGCGGGAAGGAACATCGATCAGGTCTTTTTGAACGGGGGGCGGACCTTCCTGCGCCTGCGCGGCCATTAACATTATCCATATAAAAATAATTGTTCGCATCCCATCTCCAAAAAGAAAGGAATTTACTTCGCCGCCTTCTTTAAAGCAAGGTAAGACGGGACGGACGGCACATTGCGCCGTATTCCCTGTTTTGGCTATCTTAAGCCACCTTCGACGCACCAATCCAATTAACGAGGCTTAGCCATGTTGCAACGTATTTATTTGCCGCTTATCTCCATACTGCTTTTGCCGCTGATTGTTTCGGCAGCTTCCCTGAAGCTGTCGGATCAAAACAAAGTTTACATCACCGATCGTTCCTATTCCTTTAAGGTGGAAACAGCCGCGGGCGACAGTCTGCCGCCTCTTTATCTGGTTCATCGGGAAACACGGCTTGCGCTGACATTCCACAAGGAGAGTCCGGGCCAATGGCGCAGCGCCTCTTTGCCCTTTCCCGGCGCGGGCAGCTGGCAACTAAGCGGCCCGGATGGCGCCGTGGCCGATCTGTGGGTTATCCCCGGCTGGCTGAGCATTATGCCGCCATTGATTGCCATTTTGCTGGCGTTGATTTTCCGCCAGGTGCTGCTGGCCCTTTTTGCCGGCGTTTTTACCGGCGCGCTTATCATTCACGGCTATGACCCTGTCAGCGGTTTTTTTCTCGGCGTCAGTGATTACATCGGCCTTTCGGCCGCCAATCCCGATAATTTTGCCATCCTGGTTTTTAGCCTGACCCTGGGCGGCATGGTAGGCGTCATCTCCAGGGCGGGCGGCACCCAGGGCATAGTGGAAGCCCTTTCGCGCTATGCCTCCGGCTACCGGCGCGGTCAACTGGCCACCTGGGCCATGGGTATTCTTATTTTCTTTGATGATTATGCCAACACCCTCATCGTGGGCAACACCATGCGCCCCTTTACCGACAAGCTGAAAATAAGCAGGGAAAAGCTGGCCTATCTGGTAGACTCCACCGCCGCGCCCATCACCACCATAGCCCTTATTTCCACCTGGATCGGCTACCAAATCAGCCTGATCGGCCAGGCTTATAGTCAGTTGGGCCTGCGGGAGAACGCCTATCTGGTTTTTCTGAAAACCATCCCTTATTCCTTTTACCCCATCATGGCGCTGGTATTTGCCTTTTTTATCGCTATTCTGGGGCGTGACTTCGGCCCCATGCTGGCGGCGGAGCGACGCGCCCAACATAAGGGCAAGCTGCTGGGCGACAAGGCTATTCCCCTGGCCGATGTGAATGCCAGGGAGCTGCTGGCCGAGCCGGGAACGCCCCTGCGCTGGTACAATGCCCTTGTGCCCATTTTAACCGTTATCCTCACCACCATTGTCGGCCTGTGGATAACCGGTTACCAAAAGGTGGGCCCCATGGCCGGTGACGACTCCCCGATGCATTACATCAGCACCGTGTTCGGCGCGGGTGACTCTTTTAAGGTGTTGTTATGGAGCGCCTTTCTGGGCACCTTTGTGGCCATCATTATGATCCTTAGCCAAAAGATCCTCAGCCTGCACGACGCCTTAAACGCCTGGGTGGCGGGCGTTAAATCCCTGGTGCTGGCGGCACTGATACTGGTTATGGCCTGGAGCATCGGCAATGTATGCAACGATGTACAAACGGCCAACTGGGTTATCAACAGTACACAGTCTTTGCTCTCGGCGCGCTGGGTGCCGGCCATCACCTTCATCGTTGCCGGCATTATCGCCTTTTCCACCGGCAGTTCCTGGGCCACGATGGCCATCCTGACGCCCATCGTCATACCCATCGCCCATCAATTGCCGGCCGCTGATCCGGGCATTACCGCCGCTCATCAGCAGATCATCATGCTCAGTTCCATTGCCGCCGTGCTGGCGGGTTCCGTATTCGGCGACCACTGTTCTCCCATTTCGGACACCACCATTATGTCGTCCATGGCCTCCGGCTCCGACCATATCGACCATGTGCGTACACAAATGCCCTATGCCCTGGTGGTGGCTTTTGTGGCCATGCTTTTCGGCTTTATACCCGCGGGCTTCGGCCTTACCAGCGGCGTGGAGATCGTTCTTAGTGTTGTGGTGATGTTTATAATCGTCCGCTTTGT
This sequence comes from Calditrichia bacterium, assembly GCA_027006055.1. Lineage (GTDB taxonomy): Bacteria > Calditrichota > Calditrichia > Calditrichales > J004 > J004. The sequence continues at coordinate 8,265 of JALTKX010000076.1, forward strand.
GGGAAAACGTTCAACAGAGCAACCCGCCTGAGGGAAAGACCAGGGTTTTACAAAAGAGCGGCGGTATCATCGGCGTGGAAAGGCAGGCCGCCCTGCTTTAACCAGGCCCGGTTAAGGGCATGATCCAACACATAGACCGGGAATCCCCTGGTCAGCAGATATTCGAACAGCGTGGCCAGTTGTCCCCCGGGCGTCAGATAGAGAAAAAGAAGCGCGTGGCATTGCTCCAGCAAAAGGGCGTCTCGCCGGGCAACGGTTTTTGCCGTGGGCCGAGTTGTCGCCACATCCGGCGCCACCTGTAGCAGACGTTTTTCATCCAGCATCCTGTTCATGGCCGGGCTCAAAGCTCTCTCCTCCAGCTTTCGGGCGGCATAGCTAATCAGATACCCCCTGCCCGCCTCCACAAAGGACGATAGAAAACATTTTTCCAGCCGGGATTGCCAGCCCCCGGCCACGGTCATCTCACCCATGGCCATGTTCCGGGCCGCCAGCGCAACATCACCCTCCAGGGCGGACGGCGCCTCCCTGGAGCCGTACACGGCCACGATCCTTTGGCTTAATAGCTCAATGTTTCCCCGGGATTGAAAGGTCTTCCGCATAAGCACGCCCTCGGACAAAAAGATGAACCGCTGCAAAGATACAATCCGAAACAACCAAAAATCCAGACCCGCCGCAACTAATTTAACGATAAGCCTTAGAGAAAAGAGCTTTCCTCCGGATATTCTGCCGGCGGCATTTCATTTGTTCCTTCCCCAAAACGACCCTGATACCACGGGCCCTTTAGCGGGATGGCATGGGGAAGGGCCAAGTTATAAACGGATGTTGTTCTTTTTTTGCAAAGGAGATCAGGCGACGTCAATTTCGTGGATATGTAAGCGATACTCTTTCGCCAGGCTTTCGGCAACCGGGTCCCTGTCCGCCACCACCACCACCTGAGCCCGCGACGGATTGAAATATTTACGGGCGGCGTTCAAAACATCCCGTACCGTAACCCGCTCCAGTTGTGCGCGAAAGTTGCGGTAATAATCATCTTCCAGATCAAACAGGGCGATGTTGGAGAGCCCGGCGGCAATTTGCGCGCCCGTTTCAAAGGCGATGGGAAACACCCCGCTCAGATAGCCGCGGGCATTGTCCAACTCCTCCGCGCTTACCTCTTCCCGGGTCGTGCGCTCCAGTTCTTCAAATATCTCCCTCACGGCAAGGGTGACCTTATCGCTGTCCACCGCCGCCGAGATGTAAAAAGGTCCCTTTACGCGGCGCAGCGAAAAGCGCGACTCTATGCCATAGGTAAGGCCCTTATCCTCGCGCAGGTTCATATTTAGGCGGGAAAGAAAATAGCCGCCCAAAATCTGATTGGCCAGCAGGGCGCTGAAATAGGCCGGATCATGGCGATCAACACCGGCATGACCGAGACGGATTTCCGCCTGTTGCGCGCCGGGCCGGTGCACCAGGTGCAGGTCAAAATTGCCCGGCGTTTCCAAAACCGGAGGCAGCTCAAAACGTTGTCCGCCGGCGGGCCATTGCCCCAGTGTTTTATCCAAAAGGCCCTTGATTTCGGCCGCAGGCAGATCGCCCACCAAAACCAGAATGGCATTGTCGGGGCGGTAATGTTTGCGGTAAAAATCCCGGAGTTGTTCCAGGGTAAGGGAACTGTTATGCTCCAGCCTGCCCATGGCCGGCACGCTGTAGCGATGCCCCGGATAAATGTGGCGCATAAGAACCTCGGCGGCAATCTTATCGGGCATATCGGCCGCGCGCCGCCGGTGTCCCTGACGGATTTTGCGCAGGCGCTCCATATCCTTTTCGGCAAGACGGGGAGCGGTCAGGGCTTCGCCAAACAACGTCAGGGCCGCTTCTGCATGGCCCGTTAAGGTATTCATGGAAAGATAGGAGCCGTTATAATCGGCCGAGGCGCTAAACTCGATTCCCTTTTCTTCCAAAAGCATGGAAAACTCTTCCGCGTCATGCTTTTCCGTGCCTTCCTCCAGCATATCCGCAAGGAAGGTGGCCGCGCCTTCCTCTCCGGCGGGGTCATGCAGGGCGCCGCTCATGATGACCAGTTGGCAACTGACCAGGGGCAGCTTATCATGACGCGCATACCAGACCTCCAGGCCATTCGGCAAACGGAATCGTTCAAAACGGGGAAAATTAAAGGGACGCGGCGCCTGGGGCGCGGGAATCTGTGTCTGCTCCATGGGTAAGATATCTATTCGTTTTTAGGGATAAAGGTGAGTACAACCCGGTTGGACTCTTTAAGCCATTTTTGGGCAAAGGCAACCACTTCATCACGGGTAACCGCCTGATACAACGCCAGTTCCTTATTGATATAGTCGGCGTCGCCGTAAAGCACGGCGCCCTGATTCAATCCGTCGGCGATGTGGGAAACCGATTGCAGCTCGCGGACCTTATAGGCCACAATCTGGTTTTTAACGCGCTCAATTTCCTGCTCGCCTATATCGGAAAGGCTTAACCGATCGATTTCCCCCTGCAGGGCCTTTTCCATCGTCCCTACGGAGATACCGTTTTGAGGGGTAACCATAAACATCAACAGGGATGTTTGCAGCATGGGAAAAAGAAAACAGCCCGCTTCCTGGGCCAGTTGCCGTTTAAAGGTCAGTTCATTGTACAGGCGGGCGCTTTTACCACCGGATAAAACGGCGCTCAGTATCTGGGCCACGATGAAGTCGCGGCTGTCCATTCCGGGAACATGATAGCTCAGGTAAAGGCGCGGCAGTTGTACGGCATCCGGAAGTACTTCCCTCTTCTCTCCCGAAAAATAACCGTCAAAGCGGGCCTGTACCGGGGGCGGCGTGGGGCCGGAGGGGATAGGGCCAAAGTAGCGTTCCACCCATTCCAGGGTTTGCGCCTCGTCAAAATCGCCGGCAATACACAGCGAGGCATTTCCCGGATTGTAGTAGGTTTCAAAAAAATGACGGATGTCCTCCATGCCGGCGGCGTCCAGGTCTTCCATGTAACCGATAACCGGCCAGTGGTAGGGATAATCCGGCGGAAAGGCCATCTCCAGCGTCTTGTCCAGCCACAGGCCGTAGGGCTGGTTATCCACCCGTTGGCGGCGCTCATTTTTTACCACATCACGCTGATTGTCCAGCTTTTCCGGGGTCATGGCCTGCCAAAGGTAGCCCATGCGGTCCGCTTCCAGCCACAGGGCCCTTTCCAGATGATGGCTGGGCAGGGTTTCATAATAGTTGGTGCGGTTAAAGGCGGTGGAGCCGTTTACCACGCCCCCCACGCTCTGCATCAGGCGAAAGTGCATATCGCCGCCCACATGGGCGCTGCCCTGAAACATCATATGCTCAAAAAGATGAGCATAACCCGTTTTTCCGGGCTGTTCATTCCAGGAGCCCACTTTGTACCACAGGTTTACGGCGGTTATGGGCGTGGTCTCATCATGATGCAAAAGCAGTTGCAGGCCGTTTTCCAGATGAAAGGATTTGAAAGGTATGTTCAGGTGCATCTATACCTTACAGGTACTTTTTAATAATGCCTTCAAACATTTCATGCGGCCGGGCGCCCACGATGCGTCCCAAAACCTTACCCTCGCGATTGATTACGAATGTGGTGGGGATGCTGCTGATACCGCCGTATTCCATGCGCACCTTTTCCGTGGCCAGCAATACGGGATAGTTCATCTTCATCTGCTCCATAAAGGCGGGAATTTTTTTAATATCCCTGGGGCTGTCCACGGAAATGCCGAGAATGGCAAACCCATCCTTGCCATAGGTATCGATCAAATCAACAAAGGCGGGAATTTCCGCGCGGCAGGGGCCGCACCAGGTGGCCCAAAAATTTACAAATACCAATTTACCCTTGTAATCTTTCAGGGAAACATCATTGCCATTTATATCCTTCAGCGTAAAATCCGGCGCGTCGATCAGTTCTTCGGAACCCGGCGCCGCTTTGGCGGAAGCGGCCGGCGTTGCCTGGGCGGGCGGCGCGGAGGCAAACATATCCTTGCCGGTGTATAGAATCAGCCCCACAAGCACTACCACCACCACAATAATGGTCATCCATTTAGCGTCTAACTTCTTCATAAGAATCCTTTTATTTTAAATCCTTGTCCGATAAATTTTTGTATTTTTCCAATCCCAGGCGCTCAAAAAGACGCTGGTTGATATCTTCCGGCAGGTCTTCCGGGCATTCGTTTTCACGGCACAGGACCACGGTTTTTTTGATGGTGTCAAAATAGATGCGGCATTCCTTGCTGGTTCGCAAAACGTCAATAAGCTCCTCGCATGCGGCATTGTCCAGATCATCACATAAATGCTCCTGCAACAGGCGCAGTTGCTCTTCCGTGTTTATCTTCTTTTTCACCCGTCCACCCTTTCTTCATAGTATTGGGAAAGATAATTGCGAAGCGCCTGGCGGGCCCGCAACAAACGGATTTTCACATTTTCCTCGCTGATATCGAGTATCTCCGCGGTTTCGCGCGTACTCAGACCTTCGATATCCCGTAAAACAAACACCGTTTTATATTTCTCCTTTAAGGTAGCCAGGGCTTCATCGATGCGCTGCTTTATTTCCGTGTTTTCGATATGCGCCGTGGGGTCCTGCGACCAGTCCACCACATTGCTCAAATACATCTGCTCGGGGTCAAGGTCATTATCCCGGAAGTTGGCCCGCCGGATTTTCTTTTTGCGCAGCAGCATTAAGGCGGCATTGGTGGCAATGCGATAGACCCAGGTAAAAAAACTGCTTCGTCCGTCAAAGGTATCCAACTTGTTAATGACGGTTAAAAAGGTTTCCTGCAGCACATCTTCCGCTTCTTCCCGGTTGCGTAAAATACGCAGGGCCAGGTTATACACCCGCTTACTGTACTGATTTACCAGCAGGCTTTGAGCATGAGGGTCGCCCTTCTTCGCTCTTTCGATGATTTCCTGTTCGTTCAATTTCCATCCTTTACATGTGATGTGCCATCGGGTATCCGGTTACATTTTGCTGGGGCATCGCCGCGCAAAGCCGTGTAATATACAAATCCCTCCGAGCTACAAATTAAAATAATAATAACTATTGTTCAACGTCTCTGTAACAACAAGTCTTATTTAAATTTTGTGACCTTTACCGGCAAAAGATTTACACTATGGTTAAAGGGAGCGGACACTTCCCCTTTAAATTGCCTGTTATAAAATGGAGGTTTAAAATGCCGAATATATCATCTTTTAAAATTAATACCCGGAACAACCTTGATCTGGGCCTGGAAATGGTGCGCATATATCTTGGTATCGGTCTATTCGTAAAAGGCGTCTATTTTGTTCTTCATGGTCAGGCGCTACTGGAAATCCTTAACCGGGCCGGACACCTAAACTTTGGTGGCACGCTATTTACCCACCTTACCGGGCTGGCCCACATTGGTGGCGGTGCACTTTTGGCCCTGGGGCTGGGTACCCGCATCGGCGCGGCCATTCAGCTTCCCGTCCTTATAGGCGCCCTGTGGTATGTAAGCATTCCTCAAGGACTCTTTACACCGGGTCAATCCTTTGAATTTACTGCTTTTGTTCTGTTTCTTTTAATGATCTTTACTGTTTTCGGCGGGGGCCGCTGGAGCCTGGACTCTCGCCTGTTCCGGGAAAAAGAGCAACCGAACACCGATAAATAGCCCCCGGTTTAAAAACTGGCACAAAAATTGAGACGTACCCGCCCATGCACGGATCATTTCTCCCAAAACGGGCCCTATATTGATTTTTATTCAATATTTTATGTCTTGCGGAAAAATGCCGTGTATAATTTTTGCACCTTTTGGTTGTTCACGAATGTCCCCTGTCTTATATTTCGGTGTTCTTAATGCTCGTTAAAACAAGGTTTTATGAAAAAATGTCCAAAATAGTCCGGCCCGCCGGATGCGCCGGAAGCTGTTATTCCAAGCAAAAAGCTATTTTAGAACGGGAAGTGGCTGTTTTTCTGGAAAACTCCTCGCAGCTTAACCATGTAAATGAAGTATATGGCATTATCGCCCCCAACGACGCCCAATATGTTTGTGGCGGCGTGGCGGCGCGGGCCTACCGGCAAATCATCGATCATGACTTTGAATATGTGGTGGTTGTTTCGCCAAGCCATCACACCTACTTTGAGGAAATTTCCATTTACGACGGCGATGCCTATCAAACCCCGCTGGGCACCGTTGATATTGATAAAAAAATGGTGGAAGCCCTGTGCGCCGGGAATGATAAAATCATCGCCTCCAGCCTGGGGCACGAAGGCGACGAGCATGGCATTGAAATACAACTGCCCTTCCTGCAGCAAATTCTTTATGACTTTAAGCTTATACCCATTGTTATGGGCAATCAGGACAGTGAAAACATTAAAATATTAAGCGAGGCCCTGACCCGGGTTTTTAAGGGAAAAAACGTTTTATTCGTGGCCAGCACCAACCTTTCCAGCAACCACAGCTACCAACAGGCTACAACGCTGGATAAAACCGTAATTAATCTTGTGAACCATTTTGACGCCCGCGGGCTGGAAAGCGAATTCCAAAACGGGGTGGTGGAGATGAGCGGGGGCGGAGCGGCCATTACGGTTATGGATGTGTGTAAAAACATGGGCGCCGTAAACTCGGAAGTGGTGTTGTACCGGAATTCCGGCGATATGGCCAACAAAAAGGAGCCGGTTACCGGCTACCTCGCCGCGGTGTTGTATAGCTGATTGCCGGCGTTTTTTCTTTCTTTTGCCTTAAACCTTTTCTACCTCTAATTTCATCCTTTTTACACGGATTCTGTCTATGTCCAAAAATATTCTGGTTGTTGCCGCGGAAGTTTCCGCCGACCACCATACGTCAGAACTACTGAAAGAATTGCGTCCCTCCCTGCCGGGCATCCATTTTTGGGGCGTGGGCGGAGATGAACTCCGGCAACAGGGAATGGAACTGCTCTACCATCTGGACAGGATGTCCTTCCTTGGCATTGGCGAGGTGCTGCGCCATTTGCCTTTTATTTTCCGGGTAAAAAAGCACCTTCTGCAACGCGTGGAAGAAGACGCCCCCCTGTGCGCCATCCTGGTCGACTACCCTGGTTTTAACCTGCGCCTGGCCCGGGCCTTAAAAAAACGAGGCGTGCCCGTCATCTACTACATCTCCCCCCAGCTTTGGGCCTGGGGAAGACGGAGAATAAAAAAAATCCGCCGCGATGTGCGGGAGATGCTGGTTCTTTTTCCTTTTGAAGAACGCTTTTACAGGGAACATGGCATAAAAGCCCGCTACGTGGGCCATCCGCTGGTGGATAAACACCATGCCTTGCTGCCCGCGACCGACAAAGAACCGGATCGGGACCACATCCGCATCGGTTTGTTGCCCGGCAGCCGCGGGCAGGAGGTGGAAGCCCTGTTGCCGGACATGCTGCAAAGCGCGCGCTTGCTGAAAGAGAAAGGGCTTATCCATAAGGCGGAGGTGGTTAAGGTGGATCATCTCGACGATGGCCTGTTCAGACGCCATTTAACCCAAAACGATGATTTTATTGATATTGTCAATCTACCTTTATCGCAGTGTCTTCCCCGTTATGACGCCGTTCTGGTAGCCTCGGGCACGGCCACTCTGGAATGCGGCCTGTACGCGGTGCCCATGGTGATTGTCTACAGGGTAAACGGTCTGACCTACTTTTTGGGTAAGCGGCTTGTACGCATCGACTTTATCGGTCTGGTTAATATCGTGGCCGGGCGGAAGGTGGCGGAGGAACTGATTCAGCAGGATTTTACACCCGCGCGGGCGGCCGAGGCACTTGAAGAGCTTTTACAGGAAGAAAATAACAGAAAAAAACGACGGGAGCTCAAAGAGCTGAGGTCCTTACTGGGCGAACCCGGAGCGGCGCGTCATGCCGCGCGGGCGGTACTGGACTTTTTACAAAAAAACGCCCTTTTGTAAGGCACGATATCTTTGGGGCATAAAAAAAGCCCGCCGGAGGCGGGCTAAAAGAGAGATTTTTAAAATTAGTTGGCGGCGTATACGCTGACCTGCTTTTTATCGCGACCCTTACGTTCAAAGGTAACCACGCCGTCGATCTTTGCAAAAAGCGTATCATCGTTGCCGCGGCCCACATTCTCACCAGGGTGAAATTTAGTGCCGCGCTGACGCACGATAATGGAGCCGGCGGAAACATACTGACCGCCAAAGGCTTTTACGCCCAACATCTTAGGGTTACTGTCACGACCGTTCCGTGAACTCCCCACACCTTTCTTATGTGCCATTACGCCTCCTTGTTTTCTTCGGTTTTTTCGGCCTTGGGCGCGGCTGCTTTTTTAGCCCTGGCGGCCGAGGCGCCGATCTTGGTAATTTCAATCAAAGAGAAATCCTGGCGATGACCGTTCTTCTTCTGATATCCCTTACGGCGTTTTTTCTTAAATACAATTACTTTTTTCTCACGGCCATGCTCAACAACCGTGGCGGTCACCTTAACCTTAGGCACGGTGGGTGAACCAACGGTTACCTTGTCCTTGGCGTCATGAAAAAGAAGTACATTGTCAAATACAACTTTTTTTCCACTCTCCACATCCAAAAGAGGTACGCGGAGACGGTCTTTTTCAGATACACGAAACTGTTGACCGGCAATTTCAACTATGGCATACATTATAAATCAGCTCCTGGGCTATTATATTAAAGACGAGCAGGTAATTTAAAATGCTGAACATCCTTTTTCAAATATATTTTCAGATTAATTTAAAATTGCCGCCACGCTTTTCTTTTTACGCACATTTCGTAATTTGGCCATACCTAAGAGCGCCCCGCCGCGCTCTTACGCTTTTGGGGAGCCCTCCGGGGAAAAGACCGTTAACCCGCGCGGAATATTTTAAACGGAAAAGCGGTTCTTCAACGATTACAACATCCGCCCGCTAACGACTCGGGAGAAAAAAACTCGCTTTAATACAAGGGTTTGAAACTTTTTATGGATTCACTCGCATATTGTTTGTTATTCGCCAACCTAAAAACATATAACGATATAAGGAGATTCGGATATGACTCGTATCCTGCTGCTTTTAACCTTCCTTACTTCCCTGGGATGGGCCGCCATGCCTGAGGGATTCAGCAAAGGTCGCCAGGCAGGCGGCATTCAGGAGTATACCCTGAAAAGTAACGGATTAACCGTGTTGCTGATGGAAGATCATTCCGCGCCGGTACTTACCTTTATGGTAACCTACCGTGTGGGGTCGCGCAATGAAGTCACCGGCACCACCGGTTCCACCCACCTTTTGGAACACCTGATGTTTAAGGGCACTCCAAAATATAACAAGGCCAATGGCGGGCATATCGACAATGTCCTGGGCAATATCGGCGCCCGGCTGAACGCCACCACCTGGCTGGATCGTACCAACTATTTCGAGAGCATTCCCAGCGACTATCTGGAGACGGCCATCGATATAGAATCCGACCGCATGCGCAACCTTTTATTGCGCAAGGAAGACAAGGACGCGGAAATGACCGTTGTGCGCAACGAATTCGAGCGCGGCGAGAACAGTCCTTTCAGCGCCCTGAGCAAATCCATATGGGCAACCGCCTTTCAGGCTTTTCCCTACCACCACAGCACCATCGGCTGGCGTTCGGATATCGAGAATGTCACCATCCCCCAACTGCGGGAATTTTACGACACTTTTTACTGGCCCAACAATGCCACGGTGACCGTTATCGGTGATTTTGATGAAGAAAACGCCCTTAATCTGATAAAAAAATATTACGGAAAAATACCCGCTTCGCCCAAGCCGATACCCCAAATTTACACCACCGAGCCCAAACAGGAAGGCCCGCGCAGGGTTATCGTCAAACGTCCGGGACAACTGGGGGTTGTGGCCGTGGCCTGGAAGGTTCCGGAAGGAACGCACAAGGACAGCTACGCGCTTAATGTTTTGGACAAAATACTCAGCAGCGGCAAATCCAGCCGTTATTACAAGGCGCTGCAGGATAAAAACAAAACCGTAAGCAACTTCAATTTTTACGCCCAACTGCAATATCCGGGTCTTTTTGCCTCTTACGCTTTTCTGGCCCCCGGCGCCACCCATGAAGAGGTGGAAGAAATCATTCTTAAGGAAATCGACAGCATCAAAACCCACGGAGTAAGCGCCGGGGAGGTGCAACGGGCCATTAATCAGGTGGAAGCGGAAACCGCCTTTGGCCGCGACGGTTCTTTTTCCATCGCCGCCCAACTGAATGAAGCCATCGCCACCGGCGACTGGACCCTGTACACCAGCTATGAGGAGAACATCAAGAAGGTAACTCCCGAGGAAGTTCAGGAGGTGGCCAGGAAATATCTTAATGAAGACCAAAGCACCACCGGATATTTTATTCCCCAAAAACCGGGTGGGGCCTCCGCCCGGGCCGGCGCCGCTCATCGTTTGGACGACCAGGGTATTTACCACTACCGTCCGCCGATGGAAGAGGCGGCAGCCTCTCTGAACGCCCCCGCCTTTGATCCCCCGGCGCAACGGAAAAGCTCCATTGCCAAAAATATCAAGCGAACCACCATCAATGGCATCGATGTGGTTTTGGCCCCCACCGGCGTTAAGAATGTAGTAACCTTCAGCGCCTCCCTGCCCCTTGGTGATATCCTGAACAAGGACAATTCCATGCTGGCGGATATTACGGGACGCATGCTGGACAAGGGCACGCTTAAGCATGATAAATTCGCCCTGGCCGGCATTCTGGAAAATATGGGCGCGCGCCTCAGCTTTGACGTGGGCAAGTATACCCTTTCCGTTTCGGGACGAAGCCTGACCAAGGATGTAAACAAGGTCATCGACCTGCTGGCGGAAGAGTTACGTCAGCCCGCGTTTGACGCCGACGAACTTGAAAAGTTGAAAAAACAGCGCGTGGGTAACCTTAAGCGCATGCTGGAGGATACGGGTACCCAGGCCCGGGATGAACTGACCCGTTTGCTATACCCCAAGGGGCATCCCAATTATGAAGCGAAAATTGAAGAGCTGATCGCCGATACGGAAAAGATAACCGTGGATCAGGTTAAAGAGTTCTATAACGCGCATTACGGCCCCAGGGGAATGATTTTCGTTGCCGCCGGCGATGTTAAAAATGCCGGATTGGAGAAAGCCATCGGAACCGCCTTTAAGGGCTGGAAGGGTGGCAGCGAACGCCCCGTGATCCATAAGAAGGCCAACGATGTAAAAGCAGGCTTTCATGCCGTAACCATGGAAGGGAAAACCAGCACCTCCATGTATATGGGCCTGCCCACCGGCCTGAAGAAAACCGATGAGGACTATTTGCCCTTTTATCTGGCCAACACCATCCTCGGTACCGGGTTTGCCGGAAGGCTGATGTCCATTATCCGCGATGACGAGGGACTGACCTACGGCATTTACTCGGCCCATGCCGGAGATATTTACGACGGCGGTTTTTGGTATATCACGGCGACCTTTGCTCCCAATCTGTTGGAAAAGGGAATGAATTCCACCAACCGCGAACTGAAGCGTTGGGTGGAAAAAGGGGTTACCGCCGAGGAACTGGCCAATGTTAAAAAACGGCTGGCCGGCAGATACAAGGTAAGCCTGGCCACCTCCGCCGGCATGGCCAGGCAGATACTTTCCTTTCTGCAGCGCGGTCTGGATATAAGCTATATGGATGAATATCCTTCTAAAATTCAGCAGGTTACCCTGGATCAGGTAAACCGGGTAATTAAAAAATATGTCGATCCCGACAAAGTGGTCACCGTGGTGGCCGGCAGTATTGACCAGGAAGGCAAGCCGCTGGAGACAAAATAGAAAGGTGACTTTCGCGCTTTATGGCCCGCTTCCGGCGGGCCTTTTTTTTTGCCCGATATAAAATATATTACAAAGTGCTTCGCTTAAACAGAGACAACGGATTCCATTGCGCCAGTATCATGGCGGCGAACATCAGGGATATGCCCCATATCTGCCGTCCGCCCAAATGCTCGTTTAATAACCCGTAGCCAAACAGCAGGGCGAAGACCGCTTCCAGCGACATGATGATGGCCGTATCGGTCGGTGGCGTATATTTTTGCCCCCACACCTGAAGCGTAAAACCCACGGCAATGCTGAACACGCCGGTATAAAGAATGGCGGGCAGGGCTGACCGGATGGCCGAAAGCTCCAACGGCTCCAACAAAACGGCCCCCGCAAGGTTAAGCAGTGTGGCGATAAAAAACTGTCCCGCCGCCAGTTCCAAAACGGAAAGACGGTTGACATAGCGGGCGATCACCAGCACATGTCCGGCCCAGAAAAAAGCGCCGGCCAGTTCATACAGGTCACCGCGGTTCAGGTGAAAGTCATCACCGATACTTACCAGATAAAGTCCGGCGGCAGCCAATAGGACCGCCAGCCAAACATGCGCGCCCAGGCGCTTGCCGCGAAAAAGCAATATCAGGGGGATAATAACCACATAGAGGCCGGTGATAAACCCGGCGTTTCCCGCTGTGGTGGAAGCGATTCCCGCCTGTTGCAATACACCGGCCAGGAAGAGGAATGTGCCCGGCAATGCCGCCATTCGCCAGACCCGCCCGTTAAGGCGTTCCCCGCGCCGCATAACAAAAAAAAGGATAATCACCGCGCCCAGGCCAAACCGCAATCCGTTAAACAACAAGGGGCCGACAAAGTCCGCCCCGATACGTTGCGCCACAAATCCGCTGCCCCAAATGGCCGCCGTTATAAGAAGAAGAATATCTCCCTTTAAGCGTGTATGCCGCATAACGCGCTATTTCAGATAGGCTGAGGATTTTTTCATCAGGTTTTCTATTTCCTTTACCGTGCGTGGCGATTCTCCGGAAAGGTTTTTGTAGCCCTTTTCGGTAACCAAAATATCATCTTCGATACGCACCCCGATATTTTTATATTTTTCCACGGCGGGACGCACGGCATCCTTAAAACGGGCCAGCTCTTCGGCGGAAATATAGCGGCCAAATATCTTACCCATCTTCTCCAGGGCGTCGGCGGAAACATAGATGCCCGGTTCCACGGTAAAAACCATGCCCGGCTCCAAAAGACGGCCACCGTGTCCCTCCCTGGCCAGATAGCTGCCGGCGTCATGGGTATCCAGCCCCAGCCAGTGACTTACACCATGCATCAGCCAGACCCGCGTTTGCCAGCGGCTGTTTTCATCGGTAATCAAACCCAGCCGTTTAAGTCCGGCGCTAATCACCCTGGTGCTGGCCCGGCCCACCTCGCCAAAGCCCACGCCGGGCGCGGTTTTCTCTATGCCGGCCTGCTGCGCCGCCAAAACGATTTCATAGATATCCTTTTGTTCCGGGCTGAATGTTCCGCTTACGGGGATGGTACGGGTCACATCCGCCGAATACATGCCATATTCCGCCCCGATGTCCAGCACCATCATATCCCCGTCTTCCAACTGCCGGTCGTATTTCTCATAATGCAGGATGGTGCTGTTGGGGCCGCTGCCCACAATGGACGGAAAACCGTCGCGCGGACTGTTCATGGAGCGGTAGATGAAAGTAATAAGGGCGTTGACCTGATACTCGAACAAACC
>JALTKX010000077.1 GCA_027006055.1 Calditrichia bacterium
CAAATAATAACAGCCCGCCAAAGACAACAGAGCCGATGGCCGCACTGGCGGTTAACGCAACCAGCAAAGCCGGCGCGCAGAAAGGACATATCGCCACCGAGAATGGAATCGCCAGTAAAAACGCGCCACGATGGCCGGTCACTTTTTTACCGCGCATGGAAAACCACGGCAGTTTCACGTTAAGCCAGCCCGCCCACATCAAACCGGTCACGATCAACACCGGCCCCAGCAATAAACCCCAGTGCCGCCCCATGATGGTTTGCACCCACTCACCGCCTGATGCAGCCGCAACACCGAGCAACACATGCGTCACTATCAAACCAAAAATAAACGCGCCGCCCAGACTCAGCGCCTGCCTTTTTTCATGGGCGCGGGTCACATAAGCCAGCACCACCGGAATCGATGCAAATGAAACCGGATTAAAACTGAAAACAAAACCGGCGAGAAATGCCAGCGCTATGCCGGCAAAACTCGCCTGCAAAAAAGCTTCCTGCAACACCTGTTTACTCAGATCAATTTCAGGAAACACCAGATAAGCCGCCGCAGAAAACAATATCACCGCCGTTAAATAAGGTGCACCGCTGGCCGCTTTGCCCAGAAAATCTTTTCCTGAATCATTGATACCGGTTAGCGCCGCAACAAAAATGGGCAGGCTGAACAAGGTCGCAAATAACAATGCCGCAATGATCGCCGCGCTGAATGAGTTCACCGAAACAACCAGCACCAGCAGGATAACCAGCAAGGGCAAGGTGCAGGCAGGTGCGGTCAGACCAAGACGAACCGAGTCGGGTAATTTTGATGAGAACGGCAGCAGACGAAAAAACTCCAGGTGTGGCACCGGGATATAAATTTTACGCGACAGCAAATACACAGAAGCCATCACCGCCAGTACCATGCTGGCCGTGCTCGCCCCGATCTGCGGAGTGCCGGTAAGCTGTGTTGCCAACACAAATAGAAAAATCAGTAATAACGCGCGCGTCAACCAGATAATAAAAATATCAAAAAAACGGGCGGCGGGATTTTTATCATGTGCCCGCACAGCAAACAAGGTATGTGTAGCAATCGTACACGGTTCAAAAAAAGCCAGTGCGCCTAGCGTGGCGGCAGTGAAGATCAATAACTCGTTCATCATTTCAGCCCCGCAGCATAGTCGCTCAATGTTTGCTGTAACTGTTTGACCGATGGCAACGCGGTAAAAACCAGTTCACCATTGATGGCGATGGATGGCGTTGATAACACGCCCAGCTCGATCGCATAATCCATTTCTTTCAGGATATTAATTTCTCGCCACTCAACATCCGCGCCCATTTCGTTGACGATGTCTTCGAGTACGTGTTTGGCTTTGCCGCATTTGCCACAACCGGGAGCGGTAAAAACTTCGACCTTTATCATGTGATGCCTCGTCAGAATAATTTAAAAAAACAACTATCA
>JALTKX010000078.1 GCA_027006055.1 Calditrichia bacterium
CCGCTTAAAAAAGGTCAGCGATCCCGCGATGCAATTTGAGCTCTTTTTTCAGCTTATTCACGCCAAGCTCCGTGAACTGGCCCGGGAACTGGACGGGCAACCGGATATGGTTTGCGACCATGGGCTTCATGGCCGGCAACTGATAAAACAACTGCACAGCATGTTCAATACCCGGCTGGAACCGATTTTGCAGCGGGGACGGAAGGCGGGTGTTTTCGCCTTTGATGACATACAACTCACCCTTAAAGCCCTGAATGAAATGACGCAATTCCTGTCCGTGGAGTGGGCGGCGGCTCATCCGGCGGAAGAAGGAGAAGCCGTTTTTAACAGGATTATCAAACTTATACAGCATGGTTTACAAGGAGAACACCGATGAAACTAAAAACAGCAGCAGCCGGTTTGTTGCTTACACTCTTTATTATCGTACCGGTCACGGCACTGGAGATGAATCTTGAAACCGTACTGAACAAGGCACTGAATTCCAACAAGGATTTAAAAATGGCCCGGGCCGATATTAAACTGGCCGACGCCCGGGTTACGGAGGCCTGGTCGTCCGTCTTCCCGACCATTTCAACCGATATAAATTACACACGGAACCTGAGCCAGCAGTTTATATACATAAACGGTTCCTTTGGTGGCGGATCCGGACCCAGCCGTTTTTCCTTTACCTTTAAAAACGAACTATTGATGACAGCCCGTCTGGATCAGACCATCTACAGTTTTGGCAAGGTCGGCACCGCCCTGAAAATCGCCTATAATTACGAAGATTACGTAAAGGCGGTCTTCGTCTACCAAAAGGAAAAGATTTTAAACTCGATACGCGAAGCTTTTTACCGGGCCCTGGTTCTTAAAAAGATTCTGAAACTGGCCATGGAATCCGAAAGCAGCGCCAAAGAGAACTTTGAACAAACGCGATTGAAATATGAAAGCGGCGTAAGCAGCGAGTACGATGTTTTGCAGGCGGAAGTACGCTGGCGCAACGCCATCCCCGCCACGCTGGCCGCGCGCAATAACTACGAACAGGCCATCAATAATGTTAAAGCCATGATTGATCTGCCGGTATCCGAAGAGCTGACCCTAAAGGGTTCCCTGGATACCCTGCCCCCGCTCCCCCCCATGCTTTCCACCGCCGCCGCCCTGGAGCGGCGCGCCGACTTCAAAGCTTTGTTGCTGGAAGAAAGCATGCGTCAGAAAAATGTCGATCTGGAATTTGCCAACCATTTGCCCAATTTGAGCGGTACGTTTTCCTACTCTTATTCCGGCCGGTCCGATCAGTTTAAACTGGAAAATGATTATGATAACTATGTGGTGGGCGTTCGCTTGCACATCCCCATCTTTTCCGGCGGGTATACCCAGGCCCAGGTTCAAAAGGCCCGGGTGGAAGTTGAGAAAACCAGGCTTCAGGTAGAGCAAACCCGCGAAAAAGTAGCGATTGAGCTTTCTAACATTCACCTGAAATTAAGGGAAGCCTATCAGCGCATACAAAGCGCTCAAAAAGCGGTGGACGCCGCGCGCCGCGCGTTTGAAATCGCCAAAAGCCGCAGCGAAAGCGGACAGGCCACGCAACTGGAGCTTAAGGACAGCCGTCTTTTTTTGGATCAGGCGCGTATTACCGAACTGAATGCCCGCTACGACTATCTCGTGGCGCATCTTAACTGGCAACTGGCCAGCGGCTCCTATTCCATGGACGCCTTATAATATGAAAACCGTATCCCAATATATTAAGAATGCAAAGGAAAATACAATGCGTTTAGCCTTTAGTCTGTTTATCGTAAGTCTTTTCGCCATCCTGTTCCAAAGCTGCGCCAGCGACGGTCAGGCGGAAATCACCCAAAAAGAGACGGGGGTTGCCGTCAGGGTTACGCGGGTGGAACCTCAACCCTTTGTGGAGTATATCCATACCACGGGAACCGTAAAAGCCAAAAACCAGATTCGCGTGGTGGCCGAGGAAGCGGGAATTTTAAAAAGTATCCTCTTTGACAAGGGGCGTTCGGTAAAAAAAGAGGCCATACTGGCCGTGTTGGAAAACAACATTGTTCAGGCGGCCTACAGGGATGCCGAAGCAGCCCTGGAACAGGCGCGCATCAATGAAAAAAGCGCCCGCACCCTGAAGGAAAAAGAGGCGATCTCCGACAATGATTTTCAACTGGCGCGGCTGAACCGCATACGGGCCGAGGCAGCCAGGGATATGGCCGCCACCCGCCGGGATAAGTTAAACATTACCGCCCCCATATCCGGCTATGTGAACGCGCGCTTTGCCGACCTGGGCGCCTATATCAGTCCGGGCACTCCCCTTTTCGAAATTGTCGACCTCTCCTCCATAAAAATCGTGGCCGGTATTGCCGAACGTTTTTTTCCCTATATCAAAAGCGGCACTCCGGCGGAAGTAAGTTTTGACGCCTATCCCCAGAAACGATTTAAGGCGCGGATCACCTTTGTGGCCAGGAGTATCGACCCGCAAAGTCGCACCTTCAATATAGAGTTGGAACTGCCCCGAAGCGATGACACCCCTCTTTCCCCTCAAATGATGGCCAATATCCGCCTGACCAAACGTCGTATCGATTCCGGCATGGTCATCCCCCTCGATGCCATCATCGAGTCGGAGAACGGCCGTTTTGTATTTTTACGTAAAGACTCCGTCGCCAGGCGAAACCCTGTAACCGTCGAGGCCATCAACGGCGACCGGGCCCTGGTTGGCGGATTGCAGCCCGGAGCGCAGCTTGTTATTGTAGGCCAACGGCAGGTGTCCGAAGGCGATACCCTTAACGTCATTCAGGATTAAACGGAATATCACATGAAAATCACCAATATCAGCCTAAAATTCAAAACAAGCATCTTTGTTCTTTTAACCCTGATTTCCATTTCGGGCTTAATCTCCTATATGGGACTTCCGGTGGAATCCTTTCCCTCCATAAAACAACCGATGGTTATTGTGGCCGTCCCCTATGTGGGCGTGTCACCCGAGGACATGGAAACCCTGGTGGCCAACCCCATAGAGAAAAAGCTTAAGGAAATCACAAAAATCAGCGAACTCAAATCCACCAGCCTGGAAGGCTATACCAATATCACCGCCAAGTTTGAATCGGACATGGATATCGACGAGGCGGTACGCAAGGTACGGGAAAAGGTGGATCAGGCCCGGCCCGACCTGCCCTCCGACGTGGATGAACCTGTCGTTCAGGAAGTGAACTTTGAAAATATTCCCATAATGCTGATCAGTATTGTGGGCAACCAGTCCCTGGTGCGTTTAAAAAAGATCGCCGAAGACCTGCAGGATATGTTTGAACAGATTCCCGGCGTGCTGGAGGTAAAACTGAGCGGCGGACTGGAACGGGAGGTTAAGGTAAACCTGAATCCCTATCGCCTGAAATATTACAACCTGGGCACGGAAGACGTGACCAAGGCTATCCGCAACGAAAACCTGACCATGCCCGGCGGTGCGATCGACGGAGGCAACCTGCGCTTTTCCGTGCGCATTCCCGGAGAGTTTAAGAACATCAATGAGCTTAAGAATATCGTTGTTAAGCGTAAGGCGGGCCGGGCCATATATTTGGGCGACCTGGCCGATATCTATTTCGGCTTTAAGGATCAGAAAAGTTACGCCCGCATCAACAAAAAGCCGACCGTTTCCCTCTCCATCCTTAAGCGCAGCGGCGAAAACATCATCAATATTTCCAACCGGGTTAAACAAATTCTCAACGAAGAGCAGAAACGCTTCCCCGCCGGGGTGAGCTATGTCATCAGCAATGACCAGTCCAGGGATATCCGGCGCATGGTTAACGATCTGGAAAATAATATCATTTCCGGCCTTATTCTGGTGGTGCTGGTGCTCTACTTTTTTATGGGCGCCCGCAACGGTTTTCTGGTGGGTATTGCCATTCCCCTTTCCATGCTGCTCTCCTTTATCGTTATAGACGCCATGGGCTACACCCTGAACATGATGGTGCTGTTCAGCCTGATCCTGGCCCTGGGCATGCTGGTCGATAATGCCATTGTTATCATAGAGAATATTTACCGGCATCATCAGGAGGGAAAGAACCTGATGCAGGCCGCGCGCGACGGCACGGCGGAAGTGGGCGTGGCCGTAACCACCTCCACCATCACCACCCTGGCCGCCTTCAGCCCCATGGTTTTCTGGCCCGGCGTCATCGGGGAGTTTATGAGCTATCTGCCGGTGACCCTGATCATTACCCTCTCCGCTTCCCTTCTGGTGGGACTGGTCTTTAACCCGGTTATCGCCTCTTCCTTCCTCAGGCTGGACAGCAGGATGGAGCGGCTGCCGGGCAATCGCTTTCTGGAGTATATTTTACCCAAATATGAAAAGACCATGGCCTATGCCCTTGAAAACAGGATGCTTGTCATGGGCATAACCGCGTTTCTGTACCTGGGTATGATTTTCCTTTATTTCTTTTTTGGACATGGGATAGAGTTCTTTCCCGATCTGGAACCGAAACAGGCCTGGGTAAAGATAGACATGGCCAATGGTACCCGCCTCGAAGCCACCGATAAAGTGGTGCGTGAAGTAGAAAACCGCATCGGAAATACACCTGACATGAAATACTACGTTTCCGATGTGGGTCATCAAACCAATATGAATGATTTTTCCGGGGGCGGGGCCAGCACCCCGCATAAGGCCCAGGTCACCGTGGATTTTGTCGAGCGCCCGGAGCGTCATCAAAATTCCTTTATTACCTTAAAAGAGGTGGCCGCCAAGGTACGCCATATTCCCGGAGCACAGGTGGACGTAACCAAGCCGCAGGACGGGCCGCCCACCGGCAATGCCGTGGAGATCAATATCAAGGGTGATAATTTTGCCGTTCTCGACAAAATATCCGCCGAATTGCAGGATAAAATCCGTGATATTGACGGCTTGGTTAAGCTCAAGGATAATTATGAGGTGGGCAAGCCGGAACTGCGTATCCGCATAGACAGGGAAAAGGCCGCCCTGTTCGGACTGAACACCTCCAGGATTGCCAGAACCATACGCACGGCCATAAACGGCACGGAAGCTTCCAAATTCCGCGTGGGCACGGATGAGTACGACATCACCGTCCGTTTCGATGAGAAATACCGCAACGATATTGCCGGACTGATCAATATGAATATTTTCAACAAGGGCGTGAATTATCCCCTGGCCAATTTTGCCCACGTGGAAATGGCTTCGGGCTTGACCCGGGTGAACCACAACGACCGTGACCGGGTGGTGACCATAACGGGTGACGCCTTTGGCCGTAACTCCGCCGAGGTGTTGGCCGATGTAAAAGCGGCCATCGCCGGTTATGTGCCCCCGGAGGGCTACAGCATTTACTTTGGCGGACAGGATGTGGAGCAGGAAAAGGCCAAGGCCTTTCTCTCCCGCGCTTTTCTGATTGCCATCTTCCTGATCTTTTTTATTCTGGTGGCACAGTTCAATTCGGTGATTCTGCCCGTGGCCATCATGGTATCGGTGCTGCTCTCCTTTTTTGGCGTCTTTTTCGGGCTGATGGTTACCGGCTATCCCTTCGGCATCATCATGACCGGCATCGGCATTATCTCCCTGGCCGGCGTGGTGGTCAATAACGCCATTGTGCTGATCGACTATATCCAAAAGCTGCGGGAACGGGGCATCGCCAAGCGGGAAGCCATCATCCGCGCCGGAAAAACCCGCATGCGGCCGGTGCTATTGACGGCCATTACCACCATTCTGGGACTGGTACCATTGACCATCGGCTTGAATATCGACTTTATCGGCATCATGAAGCTGGATTTCCACAATGTAATCGAAATCGGCGCCGAAAGCTCCCAATGGTGGGGTAACATGGGCGTGGCGGTCATCTTCGGTCTCTTTTTCGCCACCGCCCTCACCCTGGTGGTCGTACCGGTGATGTATGAAATCCTCACCGACTGGTCGGAGCGGTTCAGTAAACGTTTTGCCCGCCCCGTTCCGCGGGAGGAAACGGTACAGTCCTAGATTCTGCAAAGCCCGGTTCCGCCGGGCTTTTTTATTTTGGGGAAATAACGTATACTGGCTGATCGTCTGATTTTTGAAAGGAAAAACATGCCATCTGTTTTTATCACCGGCTGTTCCACCGGCATCGGTTATGCCTGCGCCAAAGCCTTTTGGGAAAAGGGCTGGCAGGTTTTGGGCAGCGTGCGGCGCGGGGAAGACGCCGACCGTCTGAACAAGGACTTCAATGAACGGTTTCATTCCTTTCTGTTTGATGTAACCGACGGAGCGGCCATCGAAAAGGCCGCCGGGGAAGCGGGACAACTGCTGAAGGATGAAGGTCTTAACCTGCTGATCAACAATGCCGGCGTGGCCGTTTCCGGCCCCCT
>JALTKX010000079.1 GCA_027006055.1 Calditrichia bacterium
ACGGCGGTCCCTGTCCGCCAAAAGGAGACGGCCCCCATGCCTATGTGGTTACCGTTTATGCCCTTAAAACGGATAAGCTGGGACTTGATGAAAAAGCCAATCCCGCCCTGGTGGGCTTTTACCTGAATGCCAACACCCTGGCCAAGGCCTCGATCATTTTTTATTATGAACGGAAATAGCCCCGCCTGTAAACCGGAAAAAGCACAACCACGGAGAAGAAGAGCATGAAACACGCCAGGCCCCGCCCTGCCTCCGGAGAAGATATTAGCTTACGGATGCTGGCCCCCTGGGAGTATGCCCGCGCCGCCGGAATCCTGAAAGAAGCAAGGCTGATGGCGGATGACCTGAACGACGCCCGCGTTGCCATGTTCGCACTTTACGGCGAGGATACACTATTGGCCCTGGGGGGCTTTGAACGTTACGGAAAAGACGCCCTGTTGCGCTCCATGGTTGTTCCGCCCAACCTGCGAAACCGGGGTCTGGGCGCCCTGCTTTTAACCCGGCTGGAAGCGCTTTTACGGGACAACGGCGTGGAACACATCTGGTTGCTGACCATGACGGCCGCGCCCTTTTTCATGCGGCACGGATACCGGCGCGTTGAACGCGCCCGGGCGCCGGAAAGCATTCGTAACACCGGACAGTTCAGCGGCCTGTGCCCGGCCAGCGCCACGCTGATGCTAAAGAAAAGGAGACTTTCCGATGGATGATTACCTGCCCGGCGTGATTAAACGCTTTGCCTATTACCGGGAGCTGGGACGACGCGCCATGGAACAGCTTGAGCCGGAGGCCTTATTCTGGCGCTATAACCGGGAAAGCAACAGCATTGCCATAATCGTCGGCCATCTGCACGGCAACATGCTTTCCCGCTGGACCCGTTTTCTGGATGAAGACGGGGAAAAGCCCTGGCGCAACCGCGACGCCGAATTTGAGGAAACCATACGGAGCAGGGACGAGCTGCTGAGCCGGTGGAACGCGGGCTGGGATTGCCTGATGGCCGCGCTGGAGCCGCTGACGACGGAAGACCTGCGCAAAACGGTTACCATCCGCGGGGAAAAGCATACGGTGGTCGAAGCCATCAACCGGCAGCTCTCCCATTATGCCTATCATGTGGGTCAGATTGTCTTTATCGCCAAAATGATCCGCGATGAACAATGGCAGAGCCTCTCCATCGCCCGGGGAAAGTCCCGCGACTTTAACAAAACAATGGCCGGTAAATATAAGTCCGGTCAGGGGGAATAAAGTGTCTTTTAAGGGTCTGCAAAAAACATTTAGCCGCGTCCAGATCAACAGGGGCGCGCCGGAACGAGTTTTTCCGCTGCTTTGCCCCGCGCGGGAAAAGGAGTGGCTGGAGGGCTGGGACTATACCATGATCCACTCCCGCTCCGGTTTTATTGAAAAGGATTGTGTGTTTACCACGCCCAACCCCGGCGGAATGGAAACGGTGTGGCAGGTTACCCGATACGACCGGGAGAAGTATGCCATTGAGTTTTTAAGGGTTACTCCCGGGGAAAATGTGGTCAGGATAAACATTCATTTACGGGAAAAGGGTAAGGGGATAAGCGAAACATCCATCAGCTACCGCTATACCGCGCTCAACGAGAGGCAGAATCGGTTTATTGGCGATGAGCTGGAAAAACAGTTCAACGACTCCATGGACTGGTGGGAAAAAGCGATAAATCACTTTCTGGCGACGGGAACCATGCTCAGAAAGCCGTAAAAGCTCCGCTCAAAAAAAAAGCCCGCCGTAAGGCGGGCCGTAAGTATTACTCGTCCTTCAATATCTTCACAATGTCGGTCAGCATCTTCTTGGCGTCGCCAAAAAGCATCATGGTGTTGTCATCATAAAACAGCTCATTATCCTCGCCGGCAAAACCGGTGGCCAGGCTGCGTTTAATGATCATCACCCGTTGGGCCTGATCCACATTCAGGATAGGCATGCCATAGAGGGGGCTGTCCTTTTTATAACGGGCGGCGGGGTTAATCACATCATTGGCGCCCACCACCAGGGCCACGTCGGTGCTCTGAAAGTCATCGTTAATGGCGTCCATTTCCACCAGTTTGTCGTAGGACACATTGGCTTCCGCCAGCAACACGTTCATATGGCCCGGCATGCGGCCGGCCACGGGGTGGATGGCAAAGCGCACATTGATGCCCCGTTTTTCCAGAAGCTGCATCAACTCATTCATTACATGCTGCGCCTGGGCCACGGCCAAACCATAACCCGGCACGATGATCACGGATTCTGAGTTTTCAAAAATCATGGCCGCGTCATCGGCGGTGTAGCGGGTTACATTGCGCTGCTCGCCGCCCGAGGAGGCGCCGCTGCCCGAATCGGTGCCCACGGCGGCAAAGAGGACGTTGGCCAGGGAACGGTTCATGGCCACGCACATGATCTGCGTAAGGATGATCCCCGAAGCGCCCACCAGGGCCCCGCTGATGATCAGCACATTGTTGGAAAGCACAAAACCGGTGGCGGCGGCGGCCAGACCGGAATAGCTGTTCAAGAGGGAAATAACCACCGGCATGTCGGCCCCGCCGATGGGAATAACGGAAGTAACCCCCAGAACGGCGGCAATGGCGATGATAACCAGCAGAAAGGTTTGTCCGTTCAAGGTATCCATGCCGAACATCCAGCCCAGAACA
Source organism: Calditrichia bacterium (assembly GCA_027006055.1). GTDB lineage: Bacteria > Calditrichota > Calditrichia > Calditrichales > J004 > J004. The sequence continues at coordinate 2,644 of JALTKX010000079.1, forward strand.
AAGGTGGCCGCCAGCAACAGGCCGTTAAAGGCCACCTGCCCTTTAAAGACAATGGGCCGGCCCGGCATCCATCCCTGCAACTTCAAAAAGGCAATCATACTGCCGGTAAAGGTAACGGTACCGATCAGCAGGCTGAGCACCAGGGAAACCACCACATCGGTGCCGCCCACCAGATGTTTGGTGTTGACAAATTCCGCATAGGCCACAAAGGTGGAAGCGATACCGCCGAAACCGTTAAACAGGGCCACCATTTGCGGCATTTGGGTCATCTCCACCTTTTTGGCGGCAATGGCTCCGATCACCGAGCCGACCAACAGACCGGCGATAATATAGGTAAAATCTATAATTTCCCGATCCAGCAAAGTAATTACAATGGCCAGCAGCATGCCCAGCATGGAATAGACATTGCCCTGCCGGGCGGTTTTGGGCGAACCCAGTTTTTTAAGACCCAGGATAAACAGAACCGAGGCGATCAGATAAACAACATTCGTAACAGCACCCATCACTTCGCCTCCTTCTTTTTATCTTTCTTAAACATCTCCAACATCCGGTCGGTCACCATAAAGCCGCCCACCACGTTGATGGTGGCCGAAATCACCGCCAGCATGCCCAGCACCTGCCCCAGGGTGGAATGCCCCAGACCGGCGCTTAAAATAGCCCCGACAATGGTGATGCCCGAAATGGCGTTGGAACCGGACATCAAAGGCGTGTGCAACAGGGGCGGCACCTTGGTAATCACCTCAAAGCCGACAAAAATGGCCAGCACAAAAATATAAATGGAAAATAAAATCTGTTCATTCATTCTTCAGCCCACCTTTCACGCGTTTAATATTTTTTCAACCAGACTGTTCACCAGTTTGCCCTCGCGGATCACGCAGGCCCCGCTGGTGATCTCATCTTCCCAATCCATTTCCTCCTCCTTAAACAGATGGCGGAACAGGGTGGTGATATTTTTGGAATACATCTGACTGGCGTGCACGGGCAACAGGGCCGGCAGGTTTACGGCGCCGTAAATTTTAACGCCGTGCTTTTCCACCAGCTTGTTTTTCTCTGTCAGCGCGGTGTTGCCCCCCTGTTCAGCGGCTATATCGATAATCACCGAGCCGGCGGGCATCATTTTAATCATTTCCTCGGTAATCAAAATGGGAGCGGCCTTGCCGAAAACCTGAGCGGTGGTAATCACCACGTCGGTTTTTTTAAGGCGGGAAGCTATGGCCTCCTGCTCTTTTTTCAAAAAGGCCTCATCCATCTCCTTGGCGTATCCACCCTCGGTTTCGGCGTCTTCGGGCATCTCCATTTCCACAAAACGTCCGCCCAGGCTTTCCACCTGCTCCTTAACCACCGGGCGGGGATCAAAGGCCTCCACCCGCGCGCCCAGGCGCTTGGCGGTGGCAATGGCCTGCAAACCGGCCACGCCGGCGCCCAAAACCAAAACCTGCGATGCGGAAATGGTTCCGGCGGCAGTCATCATCAGGGGAAAAATCTTACCCAGATAGTTGGCACTCATCAACACGGCCTTGTAGCCGGAAAGGGTGGCCATGGAGCTGAGGGCGTCCATGCTTTGCGCCCGGGTAATGCGCGGCACAAAACCCATGTCAAAGGCGGTCACCTTTTTACCCAGCAGGGCCCTTACCCCCTCCTTATGGGTTGTGGGCGAAAGAAAGGTAATTAAGTAGGCATCATCCTTTAACAGCTCCGCCTCATGCTTTTTAAGCAAGGGGTGCTCTGTTAAGGGTTGCACCTTTAGCAGGGCATCCGCCCCGGCGTATACCGCGGCCGCGTCCACAACCTGCGCGCCCGCTTGTGTGTATGCCGCGTCATCATGGCCGGAATTGAGACCCGCCCCGCTTTCCACCAACACCTCGTGGTTCATTTTAAGCAGCGGCCCGATCATGGATGGGATCAATGCCACCCGGGTTTCCCCCTCGGCAATCTCCTTCGGAACTCCTATTTTCACTACAGCCTCCCTCCGATTTCTTTGTACTATGGTTGGTAAGACACTTTTGGAATTTTATCAAAGTTACAAAAGTGAACGGAATCAATTCAAATTATTTGTCTTTTCTGTACATCTTTTTGCAAGGTTGCTTTAATCATCACTAATTCACTAACTTTAGCCCACAAATTCTGGAGACATATATGAAATCGCTGACACTTCTTTTTTTGCTTTTTTTACTGATTGGCGGAAGCTCCGCCCAGAACGCTTCTCAAAGAGAATGGAAGATTTTCCGCAAGGGGGTAAGCGAGTATCAAAACGGCAACTACGATCTGGCCCTGCAAAGTTTTAGCCTGATGCTAAATAAATTGCCCAACAGCGCCCTGACCACGGCCAATTTTCTCATGCTGGCCAAAACAAACTACAAAGCCGGCCATTACAAAACCTCCCTGGAACAATGTGGTGATTTTTTAAATCGTTTTCCTCAAAGCGCCTACCGAGATGATATCCTGCTGTTGACGGGCAACAACTACTACCGGCTGAACCGTATCGATGCCGCCGTGGAACAATGGCTGCTGGCCGCAAAAAACGCCGACGATCCCTCTTTGGCTAAAAAAGCCTGGCAACGGGCCCTGGACGCCGCCCGCTTTAAATTGAACCGCTTTGCGTTGGAAAAAATGGAACAATCGAGCGCGGACGCCTTTGTGCGTTCAAGCCTGTCGTTGATGGTGGCCGAAAAGCTCTGGAGCGACGGGAAAAAAAATCAGGCGCGGAATAAGTTAAACGCTACCACTCTCCGGGGAATGCCGCCGCAAATCCTTGCCTATGCCGGGCGTCTTAAAAATCTCTTTTCCGGGAAAATGGTCAATGAGTGGCATGTGGCCCTGCTCCTGCCCCTCAGCGGCGAGAACGCCCCCCTGGGCCGGGATTTCAAACAGGGGGTGGAACTGGCCGTTGCCAAATACAACAAGCTCCACGCCAAGCCCATTGTGCTTAAAACTTATGACTATAAGGGGCAACTGATTCCCGCCCTGCGGCACATGCGGCAGATTGCCGACGATCCCAATATTCTTTTTGTTTTCGGCCCCCTGGAAAACGATATCACCGCCGCTTGCGCCTCGGTAGCCAATTACGAAGGGCTGACCCTGATCAGCCCCACGGCCACGGAAGCGGCCATTACCCAATTGAGCGCCAACAGCATCCTGCTTTCGCCCACACTGGAAACCCGCTCGCGTATTTTGGCCGGTTTTGCCGTGGACTCTCTTAAGCTGAAGCGCTTTGCCGCGCTCACCCCTCTGGATGATTACTTTTTGCGCCTGGAAGACAATTTTAAAAATACCCTATTGGAAAGCGGCGCGGAGATGGCCGCCGAAGAGTGGTATATCCCCGGTGATCAATCTTTTAAAAAACAGTTTAAGATTTTAAAACGAATCGGCCTGAAACTCAGCTTTGCCGATTCCGTGTTGCTGGAACAGCCCATGCTGACGCAGCATGAAATTGATTCTTCCTATCGCGCCTGGCAAAAGGATATCCGGGAAAAAATGAAGGAAAGCAAAACAAAAATCGACTCCGTGGACCTGGAAGTTACCGCCTTTAACGGCTTGTTTCTGCCCGTCTATCGCGAGGATATCGGACTGATGGCCTCGCAATTTGCCTTTGCCAATATAAAAACGCAACTACTGGGCAACAGCGACTGGTACGACCTGCGCGAGCTCAAAAAGAACCGCAATTACATCAACGGTCTGATTTTTGTCAGCGACGGATACCTTAATGAAAACGACTGGAACTACCGCCAATTCCGCAATGCCTTTCGCGACCGCTTCAAGTCCACCCCTTCGCGCTATGCCCTGATAGCCTATGACAGCTTTAGCTATATTAGCGCCATCTTCTCCGATGACGCCAACCTCTCGCGGACAGGCATCAGTCCGGCCGTGGTGGGCCTGCCCGACAGCCAGGGTTTGTTCCGTAAGTTTGCCATAGACCAGAGCCGCTCCAATCGCGCGGTGAATATTTTAAAATATATGTACGACCAGCTTATCCCGCTGCAATAATGCCGGGCGCGGTACGCTACGGAATTTTTGAGGGCCTGCCCCTTACGCAGGCCCTTTCCACGCGCCAGGGCGGAGTCTCTCCGGAGCCGTACCACTCATTAAATATGGGGCTGCGCACCGGAGACGCCGTTGCCAATGTTGAAAAAAACCGCCTCCTTTTTTTTGAACATCTTAAGCTGAATATCAAAGAGACGGCCTTCCAGTCCCAGGTGCACAGCGACCACATTCGCCGGGTAAGCCAACCGGGCCTTATCCCACGCTGCGACGCGATGATTACCAATGTCCCCGGTCTGACCCTGACCGTGCAGGCAGCCGACTGCGCGCCCGTTTTTATCTACGATCCCCAAAATCATGCCGGTGGCGTTGTCCATTCCGGATGGCGGGGCACGGCGCAAAACATCGCCGGTAAAACCATCGCCGCCATGAGCCGGGCTTTCGGCTCCCGTCCCTCCGAATTACGGGCGGCCATCGGCGCGGCCATACAGGCCCGCAATTATCAGGTGGATGAAAAGACCGCCGCCCATTTTGAGGCCGGTTTCCTGCTTCCCGACGGTCCCGGACATTTTAAGCTGGACGTATCCGGCGCCATCCAGGCCCAATTGATCGCCGCCGGGCTTGCGGCTAAAAATATCGAACGGGATACTACCTGCACCTACGAGGCCGCGGAGCTCTTTTATTCCTACCGCCGCGATGGCGCCCGCAGCGGTCGTATGATGGGGGTGCTATGCCTGGAGAACAAAGAATGTTAGCTACGCTCCGGGTAACACGAAAGATAATATTTTAACGGTAAACACTTACCTTTGGGATTTTTTAAAGTCCGCTCCGGTACACAAAAAAAGCAAGCCTCCCTCCACAAAGTGAGGGGAGTAAGAGGGGGCGGGAGCCTTCAGCCGGAAGTGATGTTTTCCTTCACCGCCCGCACATTGCGTTTAAAATTTTCAAATTTGGCCCGGTATACAGGACTTTTTTTAAAGCGTTTCCGGAAGCCCTCTTCGTCCAGTTCCTCAAGCTCCTCCAGCCGCGCCTGATGATTATGGTGCGCCGGTTGAAAGGCCTCTTCCCGCGTGGGCTGTTGAAAGCGGTTCCAGGGGCACACCTCCTGGCAGATGTCGCAGCCAAACACCCATTTTTCCATCTTTCCCTTTACGGATTCGGGAATCGGCTCATCCCACATCTCGATGGTGATATATGAAAGGCACTTCTCTCCGGCCAGCTTGTAGGGCGTTAGCGCGCCGGTGGGGCAGGCGTCGATACAGGCCGTGCAACTGCCGCAAAAATCCTCCATGGGCGTATCGTAGACCAACGGCACGTTCAGCACCAGTTCCCCCAGAAACATCCAGGAGCCGTAGTCGCGGCTGATGATGTTGGTATTTTTTCCCTGCCAGCCCAGACCGGCCTGTTCGGCCCACAGTTTGTCCTGTATGGGGGCCGTATCCACAAACAGGCGTCCCTCCACAAAGGGATAATGACTTTTTATTTGCCGCAGCAGATTTTTTAGCCGTTTTTTCATGATTTTATGATAGTCCTCGCCCCAGGCGTAACGGCTTATTTTGGCGGCATTGGCCACCCCGGCATGCTCATGGGGGGTGTAATAATTCAGCCCCACGGCCACAACGCTTTTGGCGGACGGATAAAGACGACGGACGTCCATGCGCTTATCCAGGTAATTTTCCATCCACTTCATGCGGCCGTGATGACCGGCGGAGAGCCATTCCCGCAAAAATTCCGATTTAGGCAATTTTCCGGCGGGGGCCATGCCCACCTTGCTAAAGCCCAGTTCCAACGCGCCTTGCCGGATAAAGTCGGTAAGTTCCCGGTTGCTCATGGCTTAAAACAATCCGCTGACGGAAGTAAGGTCCATCTCATTGATACAGATATTGCCCGGCTGGCGGATCACATATTTTATGGCGTCGGCAATATTTTGCGGCTTCATCATTTTATCCCGCTCCCAGTTAAAGGGCAGGTTTTCATGCAGCGGGGTATCCACCGCCCCGGGATAGAGCGTAGTCACCTTAATCCCCTCCCCGGCCAGTTCCAAACGCAGGGCATCAGCCAGAGCGCGCAAACCGAACTTGGAGGCGCTGTAGGCGGCCCATTCCGGGAAGACCTGCCTTCCGGCCACGGAGTTGACAAAGAAGATATGCCCGCCATCTTTCATAAACGGCAGGAGTTTTTGGGTCAGGCTAAACGGCGCGGTCAGATTCACATCCAGCGTGCGGCGCCAATCGGCCATGGACATCGTGGCCACCCTGCCCACCCGGGCCACGGCGGCGTTATGCACCAGATATCTCAACTTCCCCTTAAAAGTGCCAACAAAGGCGCTTACCTTTTCCAGATCGGCGGATACGGAAATATCCACGGCCAGCACATGCGGCGCGCCCCCCTCGGCTTCCAGATACGCGGCCACGCCGTCCAGGGCCTCCCTGTTGCGGGCCAGCAGCAATACGGCCATGCCTTCCTCGGAAAACATACGGGCCACGGCCGCGCCGATACCGCGGCTGGCGCCGGTAACCACGGCCAGGTTAGAAGGGATTGGCACGGCTGCTCCGTATCAGTTGTAAAAACTCATCACGGGTCTTTTCATCGTTCTTAAAGGCCCCCACCAGGGTGGACGTGATCATTTTAGCCTGGTCTTTCTGCACGCCGCGCATCATCATGCACATATGCCGCCCTTCCACCACCACGCCTACCCCCTGCGGATGCAAAATATCCTGCAGGGTGTCGGCGATCTGCCGGGTCATATTTTCCTGCACCTGTAGACGGCGGGCAAACATCTCCACAATACGGGGAATTTTACTTAGGCCGATCACCTTGCCCTTGGGCAAATAGGCCACGTGGGCTACCCCGTAAAAGGGCAGCATATGGTGTTCGCACATGGAATAAAACTCAATATTGGTCACCACCACCATTTCATCGTAGGCCACGTCATAAATGGCCCCGTTAACCACTTCCCGGGCGCTTTGCCCGTAGCCGGCCGTTACCTCGCGGTACATCTTGGCCACGCGGTGCGGGGTGCGCGCCAGCCCCTGTCGTTCCGGGTCTTCCCCGATGCCTTCCAGTATAACACGAACAGCGTCTTCCGTTTTCATATCCTTCACTGCGCGTTGCTCCTTCCCATTTCAAAATAATTGTTATTGGTTTCCCATAGTTTCAGGTGATACAGATAACCCGGCGGGAAGCGTTTTTCCAAATGCATCCACAGATATTGGATCAGATTTTCCGAAGTGGCGATCTTATCCCGAAAATAAGGAACCTCCCTGTTGAGGTGTTTATAATCCAGGGTATCCAGCACTTCCCGCACCTTGCTATCCATATCGACCATATCCCAAATCATGCCTGTTTGCCTGTCCGGTGTGCCGATAAGGCTCACCTCCAGGCGGTAGTCATGGCCATGACCGCTGGCATTGTTACACTTGTCATAGATTTCAAAATTTTTCATTTCATCATACCAGGGCGAGTTTAAGCGATGGGCGGCGCAAAAAGTATACACCCGGCAAAAGGTCACATGTAACATGGCTACCTCCACACCTCGGCATACAGATCGCTTTTTTCATATAAGCGTATTTTTAGCAGCTCAAAACCGTCATGGCTTAAATCGGCGTCTATCAGCCGGAAAAGAACCAGGGCAATATTTTCCGTGGTCGGTACCTGTTCCTTAAAATGGGGATTGTCCAGATTCAGATACTTATGATCAAAATCCTCCAAAATTCTGGAAACCCGTTTTTTCACTTCGGTCAGATTGACAATCATACCCGTTTTCGGGTCTATGGGCCCGCTCAGGCTAACATGCAATTCATAGTTATGCCCGTGTCCGTAAGGACTGGTGCATTTTCCGAAAACCTCGTTATTTTTTTCCTCCGTCCACTCCTCCCGCCAATAACGGTGACTGGCCGAAAATTCAAACTTACGACTGATGGAAACCCGTGTCATTTTTTTACCCGCTTCCTTTTGTTAATGTTTGGCAATTTAAGCAATAATTGAAAACAGACAAGCGCCCCCGCCTCTTTATCCGTGAATGAACTTATGCCGGACTAAACACCATGCGGGCAGCAAATATTCCATCTTTTTACAACATGAAGGGGCCGGAAAAGGCCTGAAAAAGAAAAGCCCGCACAACCGGGAATTGGTGCGGGCTTACGAGGCGTATTGAGGAGGGGTATACGTCTCGGGAAATAACATAACTATTTCGTATGACAAAGAGCTACGTCCCTTATCACACAAAGTTGCATTAGTCGCTTTTTTTTCAAAAATTAATTTTTTTATCGGGTAAAAACATAAAATGATTACCCGCGAGGAAGAAATTTTCAGCCCCTAAACAAATAAGAGGTCTTATGTCCCTTACCATACGCAGGGCCACCGCCGATGACTCAGCGCTGATCCTGGAATTTATAAAATCTTTGGCACAATATGAAAAACTTTCTCATGAAGTTGTTGCCACGGCGGAAGATATAAAAAAAACGCTTTTCAACCAACAGGCTTATGCGGAAGTTTTATTGGGTTTTGAAAAAAAAACACCCGTGGCCTTTGCTCTTTTTTTTCATAACTACTCCACCTTTCTGGCAAAACCGGGTATCCACCTGGAAGACCTTTATGTGAAGGAAGCGTATCGCGGCAGGGGTTACGGCAAAGCCATGCTAAGCAAGCTGGCGCAAATTGCCATTGAACGCGATTGCGGCCGTCTGGAGTGGAGCGTTCTCGACTGGAACACACCGGCCATCGATTTTTACAAAAGCATGGGCGCGCTGGGCATGGATGAATGGACCACCTTTCGCCTGAGCGGCAAGGCCTTGTTGAACGCGGCAATCGGGTCTCCCTCTTGATTGTCATTTCCATGGAAGAGTTTATCCTGCGGGAATACCGGGAACAGGATATGCCCTTTGTCATCCGCCTTCTGGGAGAATCCCCCGCCATGACCTTTTATCCGCCGGAAAAGATTGCCGAACACGCCCGTATCTGGCTGGAAGAGCAGATCACATCCTATAAAACACATGGCTTTGGCGTATGGCTGATGGAATCCGCCAAGGGGGAATCGCTGGGGCAATGCGGCCTGATGATGCGCCAGATTGAGGAGCGGCCGCGGATTGAACTGGGTTTTTCCATACGGCTTATGCACCGGGGAAAGGGCTGGGCCACAAGGGCGGGGCTTTCGGTTATTGAATGGGCCCGGCAAAAGGGACTGCGGGAGCTTACGGCCCTGACCTCTCCGGAAAATGATCCGGCCCAAAGGGTTTTACAACATTGCGGTTTTTCATTACAGGGACGGACCGAGCGCTTTGGCGAACAGAGCCTTCTTTACCGACGCCTGCTTACAGATTAGGAGCCAATTATCCGTTTTCATAAAATCAGCCCGGTTTTTTGGGCTCTGCTTCTCTTTTTTTTATTGACTCTGCTACTTTTGGGCCGTTGGCCCCGGTGGGATGGTTTTATCACCTTTCTCGCCGTTACCTGCGGGTGGATTATTTCCCTGGCCCTGCATGAATTCAGCCATGCCTATACCGCCTACCGCCACGGCGATCTATCCGTGGAGGAAAAGGGCTATCTTTCACTCAACCCTCTGTTATATACCCATCCTTTTTTAAGTATTATCGTTCCGGTTCTGTTTTTACTGATGGGCGGCATCGGCCTGCCTGGTGGCGCGGTTTATATAAACACGCAGGCCATTAAAGGCCGCAAGGCTCTGAGTTTGATTTCTTTGGCCGGTCCCGCGGCCAACGCCCTGGTGGCGATTATTTTGTTGGCGGTTCTGCATTTTGCGCCCATCCCGCCAATTCTTTTGCCCTCCATCTCCCTGTTGCTTTTTTTACAGATAAGCGCCATCATTTTTAACATGTTGCCCATCCCGGGGCTGGACGGCTTTGGCTTTATTCAGCCCTGGCTGCCCCCGGCCCTTCTTACCCGTTTTCGCGATCTGGCCGGAATTATCGTGCTGGCCATGATGTATGCCTTTTTCACCGACTCTTTTATCAGCCGCGCCTTTTGGAAAGTAGTCATTTTTATCAGCGACGTTATCGGAATTAATATAGATTGGGTGCGGCAGGGGTTTTCCATGATGCGCTTTTGGGAACTGTTGTAAAAGCGCCCGGCTTTCCCGGACAGCGGCAGAATATGTCCCCGGGAAAGCAAAGGCCTCCGCTAAGGAACCTGTTTAACTCAAGGAAATTATTCCGTGCAAAAATCCATTTTAGAGATATTAAACAAGATATACGGTCACAAGGAATTTCGCGGCCGCCAAAAAGAGATCATCGAACACGTACTGTCGGGCAGGCATGCCCTGACCATCATGCCCACCGGTTCGGGCAAGTCCCTCCTTTACCAGATCCCGGCGCTTATGTTCAATGGCTTAACCGTGGTTATTTCGCCGCTGATCGCGTTGATGAAGGATCAGGTGGACGCCCTGCAAAAAAAAGGAGTGGACGCGGTATACATCAATTCCTCTCTCTCCAAAAAAGAGCGGGAAAAACGTTATGCGCTGCTCGGTGAAGGCGCCTACACACTGCTTTATGTCACTCCCGAGCGTTTTAGAAAACAGGAATTTGTCGACATCATCTCCCGGCGTGAAATAAGCCTGCTGGCCGTGGATGAGGCCCATTGCATCAGTGAATGGGGGCATGACTTCCGCCCGGATTATACCCGCCTGGCCGCTTTCCGTGAAATGATGGGCCAACCGCTGACCATTGCCCTTACGGCCACGGCCACGCCGGAGGTGCAGCAGGATATCATCCGCCAACTGAACATCGCCGACGGGGATATCACCCTCTTCCACGAGGGTATTGAAAGGCCCAACCTGTCGTTGAAAAATATTGAGCTTTGGGGCGATGAGGAAAAAAAGAAAGCCATTCTCGATATTCTGCGGGAACACAGGGGCAGCGGCATCATCTACTTTACCCTGATTAAGGACCTGGAACGCATGAGCGAGATCATGCATGCCGCCGGAGTTCGCCACGGTACCTATCATGGTAACCTGGAAATGGATCAACGCCGGAAAGTGCAAAACCGTTTTATGAGTGGCCGGGAAGAGATTATTCTGGCCACCAATGCCTTCGGCATGGGTATCGACAAGGAGGATATCCGTTTTGTTATCCATGCCCAGGTACCGGGATCGCTGGAGTCTTACTATCAGGAGATCGGACGGGCCGGCCGGGACGGCAAACCTTCCGTTTGCGCCCTGCTTTATGATCAACAGGATTTAAACATCCACCTGGAATTTATCCGTTGGAACAATCCCGACGCCGAGTTTTATGACCGGGCCTACAATCTGTTGCGCTATGATAATGAACGGGTGAACGGCGAGGGTCTGGAGTGGTTTAAGGAACAACTTACCTATAAAAACCGCCGCGATTACCGGGCGGAAACGGTGTTGAATATTTTGGACCGCTATGGCGTTATAGAGGGCAGTATTGAAACAAAAAATATACGCGTGGTGGCCGAACTGCCCCACAACCTTACCGACCAAAATTATCTGGACAAAAAGAAAGAGCGTGAACAAAAAAAACTCTACCATATGATGCGCTATGCTCAAATCGAAACCGGTCACAAAAAATACATACACTCCTATTTCGGCATCGGAGCGCCTTTGACGGATTTTGAGACCTAGGGATTTTATTTTTATAAAGGAGCTGGCTTTGTTAAATTACATTCTGTCAAACAGGTATACAAATGCTTATTGTTACACATTACACCCGGAGGAGTCATGGCTGAAATCACATTAAAAGGTAACCCTATTCACACAATCGGCACTCTGCCCGCCACAGGCGACGCCGCCCCGGAATTTACCCTGACCGGAACGGATTTACAGGATGTTTCTCTGGCGGATTATAAGGGGAAAAGAGTGGTTCTGAACATCTTCCCCAGCCTGGATACGGGCGTATGCGCCGCCTCCGTGCGCCGTTTTAACGCCGAGGCCGAGAAGCTGGAAAACTGCGTGGTTTTATGTATTTCAAAAGATACGCCTTTTGCCCATAAACGTTTTTGCGTATCGGAAGGACTGGATAATGTTATCAATCTGTCCGAACTGCGTGACGCTCATTTTGGCAAAAACTACGGTGTGCGCATTATAGACGGGCCGATGTCCGGCTTGTTGTCGCGGGCGGTCGTTGTTGTGGATGAAAACGGCCGGGTAATCCATAGCGAACAGGTTCCCGAAATCGTGCAAGAGCCGGACTATGAAGCAGCCTTGAAGGTGTTGCGCTAACCCTCTCCAGCTTCCCATCGCTTTTCAAGCCTCTGTTTAACAGGGGCTTTTTTTATTTAGGCCTGTTTACCCTTATCCGGCGAGGGGCACGCGTCCTTCCACAATGCGCCGCCAGGCCAGGTTCTCGGCCAATGCTCTCTCCAGGCCGCCGTCATATTCCATTATGGCCGCGCGTTCCTCAAAATCTTCGCGCTCTTCATCCGTCAGTTGCCTTAACTGTATTTCCGAAGGGCCGCTTGCCTGCCGGCGTTCATCGATAAAATGTTGCATAATACGCTCCGTAGGTGTATTTTTGTACACCAATATACACAAAGGAAACCCTAAAGGCAAAAAACCGTAAATAAACCGAAAAAAATGGACATGTGGCTAAAAAATATTAAAGCCCTTCCATCCCCGGCGATAATAGACACGTGATCAGGATCAAGGGAGTTATGTAACACAGATCAATGAATAACGTCTAATATAGCCGTAAGATGCATTATTCATTGCAGGGAGCAAAAAAAGATGAAACTAAAAATAAAATATAAAATGAAGGCCAAATTTTTCCTTCATTGCCAAAAACCGCTTAAAATAACGGTTTATGGTGAAGAATCCACTCCGATACAATCATCCGTCCGGCAACCGCGGGCAAAAGCCGCCCTGGCCGCGTAGCCATCTCCAACAGCACACATTCACCTTATATTTTTCCATATAATACAAACAAAAGCCGCCTAAGGAGATGGAGCGATCTATTTTTTTGTCCGCCGTCTGCCGCGGGCTTTCTTTTCCGGGGCTTTCTCGATCATCTCCAGGGCCTGTTCATGGCTAATGCTTTCCGGTTCCGTCCCTTTGGGAATGCGGGCATTCTTTTTACCATTGGTGATATAGGGGCCATAAGGGCCTCGTAGTATCTGAATGCCGTCTTCAAAATCCCTGATTATACGGTTATTTTTCTTTTCCTCGTTTTCGGCAATCAACTCCAGGGCCCGTTCCAGGGTAATGGTATGGGGGTCTTCCCCCTTAATGGAAACAAAGGTTTTATTGACGCGCACATAGGGCCCGTAACGTCCGATATTAGCCGTTATCACCTCCCCGTTCTCATTGACGCCCAGTTCCCGGGGCAACTCGAACAGAACAAGCGCTTCCTCCAGGGTAATGCTGTCCAGGGTCTGATCGGGCCGCAGGCTGGCAAAACGGGGTTTCTCTTCATCTTCCGCCTCGCCGATTTGAGCCATGGCCCCGTAACGGCCCATACGCACGCTTACCGGCTTGCCGCTTTTGGGGTCGGTGCCTAAAACACGGGCCTCATTGATTTCGCTGCGAGGGATTTTTTCCGTTTCGTCCACCTTTTTCTTAAAGCTTTTCCAAAAGGATTTCATCAAGGGTTTCCACTCCTCTTCCCCGCGGGCGATGGCATCCAGCCTGTCTTCCAGTTGGGCGGTAAATTCATAATCCACATAGGTAGAGAAAAAACGGGTCAGAAATTTATTGACGATTTTACCCATATCCGTCGGCTTAAAGCGCCGGTTTTCCAGGGTAACGTACTCACGCTGCAACAGGGTGGAAATGATAGCCGCGTAGGTAGAGGGCCGGCCGATGCCGTATTCTTCCAAAGTTTTGATGAGCGAAGCCTCCGTATAACGGGGCGGGGGTTTTGTAAAATGCTGTTCCCGGACGATCTCCTTCAGGGGTACGGTTTCGCCCTCGCTAAAGGGCGGCAGAATTTTTTCATCTTCCTTTTCGCTGTCTTCATCGATCCCCACCTGATATACCGCCAGGTAGCCCGGCTTTTTAATCGTGGAGCCGGAAGCCCGGAATATATTGCCTTCCCCGGCGCTGAACTCCACGGAAACCGTATCCATGATGGCCGGCATCATCTGGCTGGCCAGGGCCCGGGTCCAGATCAGGCGGTAGAGTTTATATTGATCATCGGTCAGGGACTTTTTTATCTGCTCCGGTGCGCGCCGGGCGGATGTAGGACGAATCGCCTCGTGGGCCTCCTGGGCATTTTTGGACTTTGTTTTATAAAAATTGGGTTTGGGCGGCAGGGCCTCCGGAAAGTGTTTTTCTATAAAACCGCGGATTTCGGCAACCGCTTCTCCGGCCATGCTCACCGAGTCGGTACGCATATAGGTAATCAAACCCACTTCCCCGCCGCCGATATCGATACCTTCGTATAATTGCTGGGCAACGCGCATGGTTCTTTGGGCGGAAAACCCCAGCTTGCGCGAGGCGTCCTGTTGCAGGGTGCTGGTGGTAAATGGTGCAAAGGGGTGGCGCTTGCGTTCCTTTTTTGTGATGGACGCAACCCGTAGTTCCTTATGCGCGGCCTGCTCGATGTAGGCGGCCACTTCATCGGCCTTTTGGGCATTGTTTACAAAAAACTGATCCACCTTTTTAGACTGATAGCGCACCAGTTTGGCCGAAACCGTTTTGCCAGCTTTTTCGGTAAGCGCTTCCATGGACCAGTATTCCCGGGGCTGAAAGGCTTCTATTTCCGTTTCACGCTCCACAATAAGGCGCAGGGCCGGACTTTGAACCCGCCCGGCCGAGAGGCCCCGCTTAATTTTTTTCCATAAAAGCGGCGATATATTAAAACCCACAAGATAGTCCAGGGCGCGACGGGCCTGTTGCGCGTTAATCAGTTCATCGGACAAATCCCGGGGACGTTCCAGCGCTTTTTGAATGGCGTTTTTTGTTATTTCATGAAAGGCGATCCGTTTTATTTTTTTATCCCCGGCCAGCTTTTTATCTTTTAACAGATTGTAAATATGCCAGGAAATAGCCTCGCCTTCGCGGTCGGGGTCTGTGGCCAGTAAAATGGCGTCGCTCTCCCGGGCCTCTTTGTAAATGGCGTCTATATGTTTTTTGCTGGATTTGATCGGCTCATACTTCATGTCAAAGTTCTCCGTGTCCACGGCGCCCTCCCTGGGGATCAGGTCCCGCACATGACCGTAGGAAGCAATGACGCTGTAATCCTTACCCAGGTATTTATTGATGGTTTTGGCCTTGGCCGGAGATTCTACTATTACCAGATTCTTACTCATATTATTCCGTTTTCATAAGGGATGTATTGGGTTACAAAATGGCTTGCATTTTAAGATTAAAGGAACAATGGTGCAAATTATTTAATACATTTCGGACTTTTAATTTTTAAAACCGGTAAACGGACTTATAAAAAAACACACTTTTTTTTAAAACAGGAATGGAATATAAACAAATTACGTTGTAAAAAATATCAGATTTTATCTTGCAATTTAACTTTTCTGTTTCGATAATAAAAATAGAAGCATTGCCACAACAGGTGTCCGGTATTTATGGATAGAACCACTCGGAAATTTTTCAGATATTTAGAGCTTGAGAAAAGATATTCCATCCATACGATTGAAAACTACCGCATTGATCTTAACCAATTTAACCGTTTCCTTACACATTTGAACGACGGTTACGATATTTCCTGGGAGCGGGTAACGCACAGGGATATACGGGCCTTCCTGATGGAGTTGCACGAAAAGGGCCTGGGCAGGCGCAGCATTGCCCGTAAGGTGGCCACGCTTAAATCCTTTTTCCGTTATCTGGAGATTGTCGGCGAGACAGGACAAAGTATCGCCTCGGCCATAAAGATGCCCAAATTTGAGAAAAAACTGCCCGAATTCTTAACCGCGGACGAGGTCTCCGAGATTATTCTCAGCGTAAAAGGCCATGGTTTTGAAGCCACAAGGGACCGGGCGGTGCTGGAGCTTTTTTATGCCTGTGGTCTGCGGCTGAGCGAACTTATAAACCTTAAAATGGAGCATATGATCCTGAGGGAAAAAGCCTTGCGCATACACGGAAAAGGCAACAAACAGCGTATCGTTCCCCTTGGAGACATGGCCCTAAAAGCTTTGGAGGCGTATCTCAACCTGCGCCCCTCGGTGGCCTTGCCTACTACAAACGAGGTATTTGTTCTGGCCTCGGGTAAAAAGATGTACCCCATGGCCGTGCAACGGCTGGTAAAAAAATACATCCAACAGGTTGTAAGAAACACAAAGGCGCACCCGCATATCCTGCGGCACAGTTATGCGACACATTTATTGAACAATGGCGCCAACATTCGCGTTGTTAAAGATTTACTGGGGCATGAAAATTTATCGACGACACAGGTTTACACCCATTTATCAATAGAGCACTTACAAAATGTTTACAAAAACGCGCATAAACGCGCATCACAAAAAAAATCCTAAATCTAAGGAGGAAAGCTATGAACTTAGCCATCACAACCCGTGGTTATAAAGCGCCGGAAAGGATCAAAACTTATCTTTTGGATAAGATGAAGCGTCTCGACCGGTTTTCAGAACTGATTATGGATGGCAGCGCGGTTCTCTCCTACGAGAAACAAGATCAGATTGTGGAGTTTAAGATAAAACTCAAGCACAAAATGGTTGTAGTGAAAGAACGCTCGGAGGATGTTTTTAAATCCATCGATCTGGGCATAGACAATCTGGAGCGGCAAATCGCCCGCGCCAAGGAAAGGCTGAAAGAACATGACAATCAAAAAATTGTTGAAAGCCTGCAAGGTTAGATAAATTTTTTAACGGGAAGGCCCCTGGGGCCTTCTTTTTTTTTATCCTTTTTATGTTTGTTGCTATATTGTTTTATGAATGATCATTTTATATATGTCCGTGATCTCTATAAGGCCAACAAAAGCAGGCTTAAGCTGGAAATTTTATGTTCCGAAAACGGCCTGAACCGCAAAATAAGCAATGACGAGTTGCACCGGCCCGGGCTGGCCCTCTCCGGCTATGTGGAGCTGTTTACCTGGGATCGCCTGCAAATTCTGGGCAACACCGAAATTTCCTATCTTAACAAAATCGGTGGCGAAGAGCTAAAATCTTCCATCAACCGCTTTATAGAATTCGAAATTCCCGCGGTCATTATCACCAATGGCAACCAGGCGCCGGAGTATCTGCTTAAGGCGGCCGCCCTGCGTAATATTTCCGTTTTTAAAACATCCCTGAACACCACCCAGTTCGTACACCTTTTGGGCGACTATCTTTCCAATGTGTTCGCCCCCAGACAATCCGTGCACGGAACCCTGGTGGACGTTTACGGGGTCGGCATTTTATTTACGGGAAAAAGCGGTATCGGTAAAAGCGAAATCGCTCTTGACCTCATCGAGCGCGGGCATCGCCTGGTGGCCGACGATTTAGTGATTCTGCGAAAAAAGGCGGAAGATGTGCTGATTGGCTATGGCGTTGAGCAGTCCGAACATATGATGGAAATCCGCGGCATCGGCCTGGTGGATATAAAGTCCATTTTCGGTATACGCGGCATCCGCATGCGCAAGCGGGTGGAGGTAGAGGTTTATCTGGAGGAGTGGGATGAACAGAAAGCCTATGAGCGGGTCGGCCTGAATGAATCCTATGCCACCTGGCTGGATATAGAAATACCCAAGATTATTCTGCCCATCAATCCCGGGAAGAATATCACGGTAATCTCGGAAACCATCGCCCTTAATCACCTTTCCAAGATGTACGGATTTCACCCGGCCCGGGAGTTTAACGCCCGCAGCCGTAAACGGATGCTTGAGAAAAAGGCCAGCCCCCTGGCCGATGACCGTTCCTATCTGGACAAGGACCTGGAATAATGGCTACAATAGGCATAGTAATAACCCACGGCAACCTGGCCCGGGAGATGATTGAAACAACACAAAAATTTGTGGACGCTAAAAAAGATATGTACGTTTTCTCCAACCAGAAGGAGGCGTTAGACACCATCACCCACGAGGTGGTTTGTTTGTGCCAGGAGCATAGGAAATCAACGGTGTTTATCTTTACGGATCTGGTGGGCGGCAGCTGCTGGCAGGCTGCTTTTCGGGTAAAAAAAGAACATCATGACGTTAAAATTCTCGGCGGGGTCAACCTGCCCATGCTCATCTCCTTTGCCATGAACCGGGAGCGGTTAAACGGAGATGAATTGCTGCATAAGGTTTTGGAAGATGGCCAAAAAGCGATACGGGTGATCGAATGAAGATACAACTGTACAGAATTGACGACCGGCTGATTCACGGACAGGTCGTCATCGGTTGGGTTAGCGTTTTACACAGCGATAAAATTATATTATGTGATGACGAGGTGGAAGCCAATGACTGGGAAAAGGAGCTGTACCTTTCCTGCGTGCCCGACGGCCTTAAAACCCTGATCCTGGATGAAAAGCACGCGGCCGAACTTTTAAACAACTCCGGCGGGGATGACTCCAAGGCGATCTTTTTGGTAAAGGGCCCCGAGGTCATAGAACATCTTTTGGATAAGGGTGTTTCCTTTCATACGGTAAACGTGGGCGGCATACACTATAAGGAAGGCCGCCGGAATTTTTTACCCTATCTCTATCTCTCCGACGAGGAAATCGCCTCATTTCACCGATGTATGAAAAAAGGCGTGCGTTTCGAATGCCTGGATGTACCCACGGGACATAAAGTGGACATCCGGGAAGTAATTCCGGCATGAATAAAATCAGCCCCGGGCACGGCTTAGGGACGGAACGGCGACTATAGCCCTCCCCTTGTGGGGCTAAAACAGAGGCCGCGCAGGATTAAACGGACAAGGAATCATAAAAAACCGTAACCCATGCCCAACAGCCCGTTATCATAAAAAGCCTTACCCGCGGGTGGCTTAACAAAAAAAGAGTCTGCCGGCATAAATCTTTTTTTGAAAAATACGCATATAGGCTTGCATCGATTATTTGAGCTACTTAAATTGCCTGTCTTTCAAAAAGGATGGCGCTTTAGCTCAGTCGGTAGAGCAACGGACTGAAAATCCGTGTGTCCCCGGTTCAAGTCCGGGAGGCGCCACT
>JALTKX010000080.1 GCA_027006055.1 Calditrichia bacterium
GCGCTAAGGGGGAGTCGTCGATGAAAACACTTTATATCATACTCGCCGCCTGCGGCCTTATGTTCGCCCAAAATCTCAACAGCGTGGGACTGGGCTATGCCGGCAACTACACGGTGATGAGCCGCGGTCTGGATGCGCTGGACTACAATCCGGCCAACCTGGCCATGTTCCGGCGCCATGGCAATGAAATCAGTCTGGTTAACACGGGCCTGGCCCTGGGGAACAGCTCTTTCAGTCTTACGGATTATAACCGTTTCTTTACGCGTGAAGGTCATGGCGGTACACTATCCGTTGCCGACCGCGAGGATTTGCTGGCATTGTTTGGCAGCGATGGACTGGGGCTTGATTTTAAGGTACAAAGCCGCCTGTTCTCCTTCGTCTCCGGTCATTGGGGCGCCTCGGTAAGCCTGACCGGGCAGGGGAAAGGCGCGTTAAAGCCGGGCAAGCCGCTGGAGATGCTGCTTTTCGGCAGCACGGTGGGTAACGACTTTGGCTTTAGCGAGCAAGACGTCTTGTCTGCCGAAGCCTATAGCGCGGTAAAAAGCGGAATAAGCTATGCCTACCTTTTTAAGCTAAACCGGGAAAAAACCGGATTTTCCTATCTGTCCATCGGGGCAACTTTCAATTATTTTGCCGGGCTGGGATACGCGCGGACGACGCAGTCGGAAATATCCGTGCAACGATTGGCGGAAAACGCGGATCAATTTGTCAGTGCCGCCTCCTTTGCCGTGCAAAAGGCGGACGTTCTTTCCGGCAAGCTGGCCGGCAGCGGTTTCGGTATGGACCTGGGTATAACCGCCCGTTACAAGCGGGCCGTCCATCTTTCCCTGGCGGTGACCAATGTGGGCGCTAATATCGGCTGGTCGGGAAATGCGCAGCAAATTCAATTCAGTCAACGGGATACCAGCGATATCGGTGGTACCGCTTCCGGCTCTTTTTCAGCCACCGACACCACGGCCATCAACCCCTTCAGCACCCCGTTGCCCAGCACCCTGAGTTTTGGGGCCAGTCTGCGCCTGTTTGCGCCCCTGAATATCGCCCTGGAATACCGCCAGGGTCTGGATAACTATTTTGGCAACTCAAAACGGGCACAATTTGGCGCGGCTATTTTATATAAGCCCTTTAGCTGGCTGCCGCTGCGCTCCGGTGTTTCCGTGGGCGGGCGCGCCGGATTCCAGTGGGGCGTGGGTATGGGATTGCATCTGGGGCCCATCGCCCTGGATATGAGCTATGCCCTGAAAGGCGCGGCGCAACCCATGCAGGCCACCGGCGTCTATAGTGGCGTCAGTCTGCGTTTACGCTATTGAGATATCTGTAAAAATCTATTATTTGCGTGATCTCCAGTTAAAGAGGTCACGCAGTTTTTTTTCGGGAAACCCAGATAACGAAAGTCTGTACTTTTTCTAGTATCATATTTCTTTTATTTTCTATTCTTTTAAATATTATCTATATTTGTTGTGCAGACATGTGTAAGGTTGTTTAAGGATATGAAGAAGTATTTATCAATAAGCCAAGCAGCTGAAATTTTAAATGTTAGCCGGGAAACCCTAAGAAGATGGGATAAAAGTGGTAAGTTTGTGAGTACAAGGCATCCCATTAATAATTACAGAGTATATTCCGAGGAAAAAGTGGCAAACTTTGTTAGAGATATGCAACTGGAATTGGAGTATGACACGGGGTTAAGAACCGCCACGAATGTCCAGCCATATTTTGAAACCAATCTGGGAAAATTGTATAATTATGATGCTCTGAAATTCTTGAAGCAGCTTGAATCATCTTCCATTGATCTGATATTTGCCGACCCTCCCTATAATATTAAAAAGGCGGAGTGGGATACTTTTTCCAGCCAAAAGGACTATGTTGATTGGAGCATGGAATGGATATCGGAGGCGCACAGGGTCCTTAAGAATACAGGTTCGTTATATGTGTGTGGTTTTTCCGAGATATTGGCGGATATAAAATGGGCGGCTTCACATCTTTTTAAGGGATGTAAGTGGCTTGTATGGTTTTACAGAAATAAAGCAAACCTTGGATCGGATTGGGGACGTTCCCATGAAAGTATTCTACACTTTCGGAAATCGAAAAGCTTTATTTTTAATATTGATAACGTAAGAATACCATATAATGAGCATACACTTAAATATCCCAAAAGAACTCAGGCTGAAACTTCCCAGTATTCAAATGGGAAAAAGAAAGACTATGTTTGGGCGCCGAACCCACTGGGAGCCAAGCCAAAAGATGTTTTTGAAATACCCACCATTTCAAACGGCTCCTGGGAAAAGTATCCTCATGTGACTCAGAAACCTGTCGAGCTTTTGCGCAGGATTATCTTATCATCATCCAATCGTGATAACGTCGTGTTGGACCCCTTTGGCGGTTCAGGAACAACATATGCGGTGGCGGAGGCCTATCATAGAAAATGGTTGGGAACAGAACTGGAATCGGAATATTGCAATATTATTAAAACCCGTTTATTGGACCGGGAACATATTAAAAGGATTGCCAATGCAAAGGATGAATTGGAATCCACTAAAAGGCGAAAAAAGCTAAGGGGCTAAAAGTTTTCTTATATCAACGGCTAACAGATAAGAAAATTTCTTCATATGATTGGCATAGGGTTTCTTGTTGACATTTGGCGGAGGGTCGATGTAATAAATTCCATCTAACTGTGTTAGAAACTGAGAGTAAACCATGAAAAGTCCGGAAACAAGAGTATAACTGATATTATCAGCTTCTTTTCTTTGAACGTCATTAAAAAAAATCCCTATTACCTTTTGGGGGTGTTCAATAAATCTTTCCAGAAGTATTTTGTCGATAAATATTTTTCCCATTCGGTCTTTTGAGGAGGTTTTCACGGAAACAACCACTTCATTGACATCGAGTGAAGTAGATGAAGATTTTATATCGTCATAGGGGGAAAGAATTAAGTCATTTTCACATTTGTATGTTTTTGTTCCATCTTCGGTATTGTATGGAATCTGAAGTACAATCTTTTTGTTGGAAATACCGATTTCCGAAAATATTGTCCTGATTAATTCTTCAAACCGGTTCCCAACGTGTTTTCTCGCACTATTAGGGTTTACCAATAAATCCAGGCCCACGCCGATGGATTGCTGAATTGTGTAAACTGTTTTATCAATAATTTCCATTTCAGAATTATTGATAGTGACTTTATTTTTAAGTTTAAGAAAAATGCCTTGAAGCATCTGAAAATGTGTGTTAAAATCCCGGAAATTATTTATGAACAAGTTTTTATTTATTGGCCTGATATATTTTGTTGTTCCAGCTATTTCGCTTGAATAAATGATGTAGTTATTTTTTTCATGAAAACTACTCAAAACGTTTGGAATATATTGTAAAACTCGTTCGGTAAGCTCTCCAAACTCTGTCAGACTTGCTTTTTCTTCTTGAAGATTTTTATCCAGGGGTATCATTTTTAAGCCTTTAAGAATAAAGATTCTGAGAATTGTGTGAATGTCAATATATGATAAAAAGAGCTGTATCAGCTTTACAGCTTTCGGTACGACAGTTTAACCCTTTTTTGTGTAATTTTAATACCTGCACTTTCTCTGAAATTTTTATGGGAATGAGCGTAAGGATACTAAATTCTACACATATTTTCAATGAATAGAACGGTTCCCTGGTTTATTACTCTACATTTCCAGGAAAAGATAAAAAAGCCTTCCACCGGGAGTAGTGGAAGGCTTTTGTTCTTTAGTGTATCCGCTTATTTTTTCTGAATAAATTCAGCGTTAATAACAATGTCTACCTCGTCGCTGACCACCAGGCCGCCGCCATCCATGGTTTTGCTCCATGAAACCTTATAGTCCTTACGATTGATGGTGGTGGAGGCGCTAACTCCGATACGGGTGTTGCCCCAGGGGTCTTTTACCGGACCTTTTACCGTAAAGGGTAAACGGACATCCCGGGTGATCCCGTGCAGGGTCAGGGTGCCTATGGCCACATATCCGTTGTCGGTTTTTTCCACCGTGTTGCTTTTAAAGGTCATCACCGGATATTTAGCCGCGTCAAAAAAGTCGGGACTGCGCAGATGCTCATCTCTTTTGGGATTGTCGGTATCCACGCTGGCCAGCTTGATGTTGGCTTCCACATTGAACGTACTCAGGTCCCGCGGGTCAAAAGTCAGTGAAACGTCATAATCCTTAAATTCGCCTTCCACGGTGGAAATTACCATATGGGTAACTTCAAAACCGATGGTGGTGTGAGATTTGTCGTTCACATAATCCGTGGCCATGGCCATTGTGCCAAGGCTAAGCAGCGCAAGCGCCGCGCTCATAAATCGAAACATAATCGTCTCCTTTGTTTGTTTGAGTTTTTAAGATCCGTAAAAAAAGTGTTCACGTACAATTTTGCCATTTTCCCATTCCTGAACCGCAACCTGGTGCGATTTTACGTGGCCCCACTCTTTATGTTCATAATCCATGGTCCACTCCACCATGCTCAGGTTTTCGCCGGTAGCCACATTTTTAACCTCGGCCCCGTGAAACGCGGTAATGTTGCCGAAAAATTCCTTTTCGCGTTGGCGATTGGCATCCTTGCCCACAACCGGGGGAGTGTTATTCTCCTGCATCACCACGTTCTCGGCATACATCTCCTCAAAGGCCTCCAGGGCGCGGCCTTCCAAGATGGCTTTGTTGAGCTTCTCAACATTTTGTAAAACAGACATAGTGTCCTCCTTTGTTTTCCGGCATTAATTTGCCGATGTTGAAGCGTGTTTAAACACGCATTTGTTTAAAAAAAATCAGTACTTTAATAAAATCACTTCACATAATGTGATGATCCGTTGCAAGGTCTCTTCGCCGATGTTTGCCTCGAACTCTTTCAAAAAGGTGTCAACCTGCTGATCCAACTCCTTTAGTAACTCCAGACCGGCGGGGGTTATAAAGGCCATGGAACGCCTGCGGTCTTCCTGGCACTGTCTGCGCTCCACCAGGCCCCGCTTAATCAGGCGGTCGATAAGGCGGGTGATATCCGGCGCCCGCTCGATCATACGCTCGGAGATGGCATAGCGCGGATACCCTTGCGGATAGGCGCCTTTCAGGATATGCAGAATGTTATACTGGGCCATGGTTATGCCGCTGCCCTTAATGGATTTTAAAAACTGGTCGCGCAACACCGTGGATGTCATAAAAATACTTAAAAAGGCCTCCTGCGCCACGCTGTTGAATTTTTGTTGTTTTATGCGTTCCCTTAAGGTATTCATCGTATTATTCTTTTATTTATGTGTTTGAACACGTAAAATATACGATGCGTTTCCGCCCATGTCAAATAAAATATTTTTCCGGGTTAAGACGGCCGGTTGGGAAGGGCTTAAATAAAAAATTGGCAGAGAGAGGAATAAAACAGGGATGTATGACTTTCTACCATATAGAAAAACGCTTACATTAACATGAGCACATAAACAAAAGGTTCTATGCGTAAAATATTTTTTTTTATTTTTTTCTCCTTTCTTCTTTCCACCCTGCTATATGCCCGTGAGACAAAAGTCTATGGTCGCGTATATATTCCCGCTGTAAAAAAGAAGGAACGCACCTTCCGCGGAAGGATGTATCGAAACCGTCTTTCCTCGCGCCGTTCCGGTAAAAAAGCGTCCGGACTCAGGCGTTCGGTTTTGGAAGATGTTATTATCCTGGCCTATCCGTTATCCTTCAAGCCAAAGGTCAGGCCTTTAAAAAGGGTCAGCTTATTACAAAAGAACGCCCGTTTCGTACCCCGTGTACTGCCGGTTACGCCCGGCACATCCGTGGCCTTTATAAACCTGGACCGTTTCTATCATAATGTGTTTAGCATAAGCCCGGGGGCCCGTTTTGATATCGGCCGCCGGCCCACCGGTGTTGTCGTCACAAAAACGATATCCATAACAGGCGAGGTCAGGCTGTTTTGCGATATACACTCCCAGATGAATGCCACTATCCTAAGCGTCAATACACCCTATTTTACCCGGGCCAATAAAAACGGCGTCTATTTGCTAAAAAACCTTCCTCCCGGAAAATACCGCATGGAAGCCTACCATCCGGACCTGGGAACGGTTTCCGAGGTAATCACTGTGACGGAAAACAGTGCCGAACGCCTGGATTTTAATTTAAACAGGTAAGCCTATGCGCGTATCCATCCAAAATAAACTGTTTTTAGCCTTAACCGGATTGACACTGATGGTGCTTGCCGGCGTTTTGTATGCCGTTACCACCATTTTGAGCCGGGAAATTGAAAAAGATGTGATCGCCGGTTTCAGGAATACCCAGCAAATCTTCCGCGAACAGCAAAGTCTGATTTACGACCGCCTGGTGGAGTCGAGCTATCTGATTGCCGAAAACTCGACCTTTAAGGCCAATGTTACCCTGGCCGATCCCCGGTCGGTTAACTTTAGTATTGATGAATATGCCGCCTTCACAAAAGTGGATCTGTTTGTGGTGACGGATAAGAACGGCAAGGTGCTGGGCCGCCTGTCCGATCCGGAAAAATATGGAGACGACCTTTCCGTACGCTCAACGGTTTTTGAAGCCATGCAGGGCGCCGAGCCGGACAGCGTTATTCTTTGGCCGGAATTATGGGGCATCGGTCACAACCTGTTTCAGGTGGTGACCCTGCCTGTCTATGCGGGAGAGTCCATCGTGGGCACCCTGACCCTGGGCACCTTATTCACCTCCGTGGAGGCCCGCTCTTTAAAAGGCGCCGGTAATATAGACATATCGATCTTTTATAATGACCGTATTATCGGCAGCACCATCGGGAACGCGCACCATCGGGGGATAGAGGCCATGGCCCTTAAAAACAGAGCGGCTATCGATACCGTGCTGCAGTTTGCCAGTCCCACCCCCGCCTTTATAGACACGCTGAACGGCGTGGCTCAGTTTGTTTTTATCAGCCCCCTGGGCCAGGGGGAAAAGGCCTATTATATCGCCACGGTTCCCGCCGCGGAGGAATTGACGGTACTTAGTGCCATTCGAGAAAATATTTTTTATATAGCGGCCTCATTTTTGCTTTTAACCCTGTTGCTGGCTTTTTTTCTCGGACGTACATTTTCCCTGCCGATTCAACGTCTGGCCCGGGGGATGGAAAAGGTAACCGCCGGTCATCTTGATATCCGCATCGCGCCCTCTACGCGGGATGAAATAGGCACCCTTACCGAAACCTTTAACGAGATGATTCAGGGGCTGAGGGAACGGTTGCATCTGAGCAAATATGTGGGGCGTCATACCCTGGACATGGTTTCCGGGGTAGCCGCGGACGAGATGGCCCTTGGCGGAACCCGCCAGGAGCTGGCCGTGCTTTTTAGCGACATAAGGGGATTTACCGCCTATAGCGAGAACCGCTCGCCGGAAGAAGTTATCGCCATGCTAAATCGTTATCTCGGCTTCCAGGCGGAGATTGTGGAGCAGTATGACGGCTCCGTCGATAAATTTGTCGGCGATGAGATGTTCGCCCTTTTCAGCGGGGAACAGGCCACGGAACGGGCGGTGCAATGCGCCTTTGATATTCAGGAACGTGTAAAGCGCGAGCATGAAAACGATCCCGTACCCATATACATCGGCATAGGCATTAATTACGGACCGGTTATTCTGGGCAACATGGGGGCGGAAAAACGCATGGATTACACCGCCCTGGGGGCAACGGTAAATATGGGCGCCCGTCTGTGTGGCGCCGCGGCGGCAGAGAGTGTGCTGTTACCCAAATCCTTGGCGGATTCGTTAAATATTCCCGTAAAAATAAAAGAGGTCTATCTGATGGCCTTTAAGGGCTTTTCGGAAAAAGTTAAAATAGCGGAGGTTGCCCGTGCATAGAAGCTTTGTAAGATTGTTATTTATCTGCGGCATGTGCCTTGGGCCTTTACACGCGCAGATTGAGGTAAGTGGCAGCGCCGATTTTGAAGTGGCCACGGGAGGCGAGGATTCCCGTTTTGTCACAAATGAAATCAACAATGAATTCCGCCGGCCCCACCTGAGCATACGGGAGCTGAATCTTTTTCTTTTTTCCGAGATTGGCGGCGATTTCTTTTTTAACGCCCGTTTACAGTGGGACATATGGGGCAGCGGGCGGTTGAACCCCCTGCGCATAACGTTGGCCTCGCTCTCCTGGGAACCGGCGGAGGGCATGGTTGCGCTTTCCGTGGGGCGTTTTGTGAACCCCTTTGGCCTGTACCCCCGCCGGCAACTGAGCAGCGAAAGCAGCTTTATCAACGCCCCCCTGGCTTACGGTTATTTTATTAATGTATCGGATACGCGCGGTTTCTGGCCCGCCGCGGGCAAGGCCGGGCAATACGGAAGCGAGGATGTGGGGCTGACCATGAACTATTTCGGCGGCTATGCCACGGGCGCTCTTTTTAACTGGGTGATAATTCCCGAAGGACTGGACCTGGCCCTGGCGGTTACCAATGCCGCGCCCGCTTCTCAACAGGACTACACCAATCTGCAAAATCTGGGCGCGACCCTGCGCGTGGGCTTTCAACCGGCCATATTCTGGCAACAGGGCATTTCCGTAAGTCACGGCAGTTTTATGCGCCGGGAAGCGGTGAACAGTAATTTTGATCGCCTGGAGCAATACCGGCAAACCCTGCTGGGCACCGATATCATTATAGCCTATGCCTATTTTGAACTTTCCGGGGAACTGCTTTATGCCCTGTGGGATGTGCCCGCCTCGGATAAAAACGGTTTTCAAATCGGCCCGGACGGCAATTTACAGGCATACCGCCTGAGTAATTGGAGCGCTTATGTGGATACCCGTTTAGAATTGCCCTTTCTGCCGGGCAGCTATATCGCCGGACGTTATGAGCGCATGGTTTTTGACAAGTATACGCCGCCCCCCGGAAGCAGCCTCTCGGCAAGCAATCCCTGGGATGAAAGTCTGATCCGCTACTCCCTTGCCCTGGGCTACCGCCTGGCGCGGCCCGTGCTTGTAAAATTTGCCTTTAGCGAACAGATCTATGATGACAGAAATCTGAAACGGGATGACTGGACCATGCGTCTGTTGTTAAACGTTTCCCTTTAACCCCATTTAAGGATAAGCCATGATCTCCAGAAGAAAGTTTATTAAAACGGCGGGGTGGGGCGTTTTGCCCCTGACGGCCGCCCTGAACTCCTGTGAAACGGTGACCGGTACGTCCGACGGGGATGACTGGCGCGCTGATTTTTCCATTATGGGCGATGCGGCCCGTTTTGAGGCCGCCACCATTGTAACCTACCAAAGCATGATCGATTCCGGCATATTGGATGAAGCGCCGCCGGCCCTGCTGGCGGGAATGAACGCCGCGCTTTTTAAAGGCCATCATGAAGAACACCTGGCCCTTTTTAACGAGGCCTTTGCCGCAAAGGGGCTGGCGGCTGTCGATACCGGCGGCGTTAACGCCGACCCTCGTCTGAAGGACGCCGAAAACTGGCGCGACGCCCTGATTTTAGCATTAAATCTGGAATTTGAAGCGGCCGGGTTTTATTTTAGCCGTATGACGGATCAATTATCGACAACCGCCGTTAGAAAATCTTTTGCCAACGTGTTTCCCATTGAACTGAGCCATGTTGTGGCTTTTAAATTTATTCTTGGCGAACAACCGGCGATTAACGCGGGTCTGTTTGATAAGTTTACCATAGCGACCCAACTTTAACGAAACAGGATTTTATAATGCGCTTACCGGCCCTGCTTCTAAGCCTCGTTCTGTTACTTTCCATTGCCTGTCAATCTCAAAATACGGTTCCCGCCCGCCCCGCTAACACGGACTGGGCCAAGGGTATCGTCTGGTATCAGATATTCCCCGAACGGTTCCGTAACGGTGACGCCGCCAACGATCCCACCCCGGCGGAAGTGCCCGGGGCCTATCCCTCATGGCGCATTCATCCCTGGGGCAGCGACTGGTTTGAAGTGCAGCCCTATGAACGGGAAAAATCAAAGCTCTTTTACGACGTGGTCTATTTCCGGCGCTATGGCGGCGATCTGATCGGCGTTATCGAAAAACTGGATTACCTGAAAAAGCTGGGCGTGGACGCCATTTATTTTAATCCGCTATTTGAAGCGGCCAGTCTTCATAAATATGACGGCGCCTCCTTTCATCATATCGATAATAACTTTGGGGCCGACAGTAAAGGCGATCTGGAAAGATTAAAACACGCCGCCGAAACCGAGGAACCTTCCACCTGGATATGGACTTCGGCCGATTCCGTTTTTTTAAGACTGATCCGGGAAGCGCACAAACGGGACATACGGATTGTGATGGACGGTGTGTTTAACCATACGGGGCCCGAGTTTTTTGCCTTTGAGGATGTACGCAAAAAGGGCCCGCAATCACGCTACGCGGACTGGTATGACATAAAATCCTGGGATGATCCGGCCACGCCGCAAAACGAATTCGACTATGCCGGCTGGTGGGGCTTTAAGGGCTTGCCGGAGTTTTACGAGGATGAAAACGGTTTTCGTCCCGCCGTGTGGAACTATATTTTTCACGCTACCGCGCGCTGGATGGACCCCAATGGCGACGGCGACCCCTCCGATGGCATCGACGGCTGGCGCCTGGATGTGGCCGATCAGGTGGCGCCGGTCTTTTGGAAAAAGTGGTACCGGCATATCAAGGAGATCAACCCCGGAGCGCTGATTGTGGCCGAGCTGTGGAACGAAGCCTCGGAAGCGGTTAAGGATCAACGTTTTGACGGGGCCATGAACTATCCCTTTGCCTACGCCATGGTCGATTTTTTTATGGACAAAAAAACAGCCATTGACGCCTCGGAACTGGCCAAGCGCCTGCAAAAGCTTTATGAAGCCTATGGCCGGAACACCCTGTCGCTGATGTGGAACCTGATCGATTCCCACGATACGGACAGGATGGCCTCGATGATCCTTAATCCCGACCTGAATTTTGACCGCATGCGCAGCCCCAGGGATAACCCTAATTACCGGGTACGCAAACCCAATGATACGGAACGTCAAAAGCAAAAACTGGTTGCCGCTTTTCAGATGACCTTTATCGGCGCGCCGCTGATTTATTACGGTACCGAGGCCGGTATGTGGGGCAGCGACGATCCGGATGATCGCAAGCCGATGTTGTGGGACGATATCGTTTATGCCAACGAAAAGCACCACCCCCTGCCCGGGAAAACCCGTCCGGATGATAAAAATCAATTTGACCGTTCCCTTTTTGACTATTACCGCCGGTTGATACAGATGCGCCGGGAGTTCCCCGCCCTGTCCGGGGGGGACTTTTCCATCGCGGAAGAATTTACCTCGGGAGATATGGTGGCCTTTTACCGTTCCCTACCCGGGCAACGCCTGTTGGCGGCCTTTAACCGCGGGGATGCCCCGCGCGCGCTGCGCGTGCCTGCCAACAATATTGCTCAGGTCGTCTGGGGTGATGATTCCCGTCCCCTGACGGTGGGGCCGCGTTCCTTTACGGTAATCCGTTTAAAGAAAAAGTAAGCCGCGCTCCGGCGGTTTAAACCCATAAAAGAAAGTACCGTATTATGAGTCACAAGCACAGTGTAGCGGTTTTCGGGGCGGCGGTGGCCGGTTCCGAGGCGGCGGCCACCCTGGCCTCGCGCGATGTGGAGGTTTTTGTTTTTGAGCAAAATGCCCTGCCTTACGGGAAAATTGAATACGGCTTGCCCATGTGGCACATTAAACTGCGCGATAAATATGAAAAGATAATCGATGAAAAACTGGATCAGCCCGGTGTGCGCTTTATGCCCCTGGTTAAGCTGGGACGGGATTTGTCTTTTTTGGATGTGGTGGAAAAGTGGCCTTTTCAGGTGGTGTTGCTGGCCACCGGCGCCTGGCGCGACCGGCCCCTGCCCGTGCCGGGGGTGGATGACTATATCGGACGCGGTTTCTACTATCAAAACCCGTTGGTGAGCTGGTTTAACCAGAAACATGATCCGGCCTATCAGGGGCCGTCGTTCGAGCTGAAAGAGGGCGCCATCATTGTCGGCGGGGGGCTGGCCTCCATCGATGTGGCCAAGATCGTGATGCTGGAGACCTTTATGGCCCGCGCCCGGGAACTGGGGCGGGAGATCGACCTTTTTTCCCTGGAGCGGCTGGGGCTCCCCGCCGCCGCCGAACAACTGGGGTTGGATCTGGAAAAAATGAATATAAAGCCCTGCACCATCTATTACCGCCGCCGGCGAATCGACATGCCCCTCTCCTCCAACCCGGAAGTGGAATCGGAGGAGGCCTGGGCCAAGGTGCACGCCGTGCGCGAAAAAATTCTGACCCGCGCCCAGGGCAAATATCTGTTTAAGGTGGAGGAACTGCATACCCCGGTAAAAACCATGACCGACGGCGATCGTCTGACGGGGCTGATTTTTCGTAAAAATGAAATACGGGATGGAAAACTGCTGGCTGTGGAGGGCAGTGAATACGCAATAGACGCTCCTTTAGTCATCTCGTCCATCGGCAGCATTCCCGAACCCATTGATGGGGTGCCCTGGGAAGGGGAGAAGATGGCCCTGGCTGATGTGAATACGGGGCGGGTAAAGGGCTGGGATCATGTTTATGTGCTGGGCAACGCGCTGACGGGCAAGGGCAATATCAAGGAATCCCTGCATCACGGCCGGAAAGTATCGGAAAATATTGCCCGTGAATATCTGGGGCTGCGGGAAACCGCCGACGAGGCTTACGAAATAAAACTGCCGATTGCCGATCAAATAGATAATTTAAAAAAAGAAATCGAGTCGCGTCCCCCCTTATCAAAGGAAGAGTATGACTATCTCTGCCAGTGCGTCGGCGACGCCTGCCACTGTATGGTGGGCGAGGGAGAAATTCCCGGTTGCCGTTGCACCCATTACAAGGGTTGGATCGAAGAGCATATGCCGCCTCGCTTGGAAAATATGATCAGGGAAAAGCAAAATGAGCAAAAATAACAGCAGCCGCGTCTATTCCACCCATGCCGGGGAGCGCGATGAGGCTGCAACGAATGACGCGGGGGAAATGACGCCGCCCGAAAAACAGACGGCCTATATCGAGCGCGACCGGAAAAAACGGCGTGGCAAAACAGTGATCGTCATACGTAACCTTAAGGGCGATCTGAACGGATTGAAAAAAGAACTGCAAAAACATTGCGGAGCCGGTGGCAGCCTGAAAAACAATGAGATTGAAATTCAGGGCGATCACCGCGAAAAAATAGCCGCTTTTCTGCAAAGCAAAGGTTATAAAACAAAATTTGTGGGTGGCTAAAGCTTAATAATCCCGCCGCATTTTCCATTCTAAACTTCCGGAAATATCTGCCACCGAACAGGTGAAGCGGAGAATATTCCGCAATTGGGGCAATGCCCCGGCCGATGGAAAGGCCTCTTACAAAACGGAAACAATTTTATTATACAAATCTATAGTAGCCCTAACCGAAACATAACGTTGAATGGGTATCATTCGTCAGCCTATAAAAAGGAGAAACGTTATGGTCAAGGCAATCGGTGAAAATTTGCTTCGTTTCGATTTGCATTTGTTCACCCTTTTTTCCAGCAGGCACGATGGGCGTTTATTGCCGGGATTTTACACAATAATGTCCCGGCTGGGAGACGGGCATGTCTACATTGTGCTGGCTGTTTGGCAGCTTTTTTTTTGCGGAGTCCGCGGTCGTCTTTTTTTTATGATGTCCGTGGTCGCCTTTGCCATGGAATTACCGGTTTATATACTTATCAAGCGCTCTGTAAAACGTCTGCGGCCATTTGAGCTTTTCCCGGAAATACGGTTTTTAATACCTCCGCCGGACAGGTACAGTTTTCCTTCCGGCCATACGGCCGCCGCCTTTATGGTTGCCCGTCTGATTGGCTGGCTGTATCCGGGGTGGGCTGTTGTGTTGTTTATACCTGCCGCTCTGATCGGTTATTCACGTATTTATCTGCGTGTACATTACCCTTCGGATGTTTTCTTTGGCGCGCTTTTGGGACTGATCGCCGCCGGCTTATCCATCATGATTGTCACATAGGACGCGCCGCGGAAATAAGCTTTTATGGTTTGGAAATGTAAAATTAAACAGCTTCTAACAGGCCGCCACAGTGCAAGAACGACCATGTAACAATGAACCTATCCGCAAGGTAAATGGAGGAAGGCATTATGTTAGGTTATCTTGAAGGCCTCTATATGGCGGCAACCCTGCTTAGCCTGGTCTATCTGATACTGTCGGTTGTAGTTACCCGGCGGAGAATGAAGGCGGTTTCCGCCGGAGGTACGAAGTTCTCCGGAGCCGCGCCCCTGGTTTCCATCTTTAAGCCCTTGAAAGGGCATGATGACCAACTGGAGGAAAATCTGCGCAGTTTTTTTCAACTGGACTATCCGCATTATGAACTCCTTTTTGGTCTTCAGGAAAAAGCCGATCCGGCTTTTAATGTGGTGCGTGGGCTGCAAAAGGAGCTCCCTGATGCCAAGGTTAAAATTATCGTCAACGACCACGAAGTGGGGCTTAATCCCAAAATCAACAATCTTTATAATATGTTCCCCTATGCTTCCGGGCGCTTTCTGTTGATCAGTGACAGTAACACGCGCGTAGGACGGGATTTTTTATGCCGGATGATGCGGGTGGCCCTGGAACCGGGAGTGGGTATTGTAACCGCTACCATCCGGGGCCGGGGCGCGAAAAAGACAGGCGCTGTTTTAGAAAACCTGCATATGAATAGTTATATCTCTCCGGCGGTTTTTTTAGCCGATGCCCTTTCCGGTATTCCGGTGGTTATTGGCAAGTCAATCCTTATGCCGGTAAAACTTTTACGGGATATCGGCGGTTTTAAGGCTTTTAAGAACTATCTGGCGGAAGATTATCTTTTGGGGCTGCGTGTCCGGGAAAAGGGGTTTAAAATAAAAACGGTCAACACTTTTGTGGACAATATCAACATCCATTGGAGCTTAGGGCGTTTTTTTAACCGGCATACCCGCTGGGCGAAAATGCGCCGGCATATGCATCTTTATCATTATCTGATAGAGTCATTCTCCAATCCGGTTGCCCTGAGTTTCATCCTGGCCTTGTTGTTACAGAATGGTTGGGGGTGGCAACAGTTTATGGCCGTCGGATTTTTTAAAATTTTCCATGACGCATATCTCTCCTCCTTGATGAAAAGCGATCTGCAATGGTACCATTACCTGCTGGTTCCCGTAAAAGACCTGATGATCAGCATCCTTTGGCCGGTGCCTTTTTTTAGCAAAAGAGTACGGTGGAGGGGAAATTCTTTTTCTATCGGGCCGCAAACAAGGCTTAAGAGTGTTTAAGCGATTGTTAACTGCCGGGCGGAGGCCTTGTTTACCCGGGCAGGGAAAAGCATTGAATGATAATGTTCCATGGTGAGATGAGGAAATAACTCCCTTTGTTTTAAAGAATGTAAAATGACGACATTTCTGTTTTAAACGCGCTGATGAGGCGCGAAGGTTGCCAGGGACTATTATTGATAGGGTTTGAAATAAAAAAACCGGCGATGAAAGCCGGTTTTTTATTGAATGCGAATTTCGCTTTAGCTTAAAATATTGTCCAGCCCGGAAAACTTTTTGTTGTAGTCGGCCTGGCTGCGGCGAATGACCTCATGGGCTTCTTCCTTGCCATAGATATGGGTGATCTGGGTAACGTGCCGGTCTTCCCCGGGGATATCCTTATAGGTCAGAAAATAGTGCCGCAGCCGTTCAATCAGCTTTTCGGGAACATCCTGAATATCCTTCCAGACGCCGTATACAAAGTCATCCTTTAAAAAGGCGATGATCTTATCATCGGCCTCGTTATTGTCTATCATGCGAAAACCGCCGATGATGACCGCCTGAACGATGATGTTGCTTTGGGTGATGGGGCGTTCCGTTAAAACACAGATATCAAGCGGGTCCAGATCGCCCACAATATCCGTGCGGCCCGTTTTGGCATTGCAGAACTCGGCTACCTGCTCTCCGCAGTAGGTGCGCGGGACCAGCCCGTACAACATGGGGGGCATGGAAGAAAAACGCTGCGGGCGGTCAATTTTCAACAGGCCCGACCTTTTATCGAGTTCATATTTTACCGTGTCCGTGGGCACCATTTCAATATAACTGTTTACGATTTCAGGCGCATCGCTTCCCGTTTCCACGCCATGCCAGGGGTGGGCCCTGTAAAGCAGGGTCATCAGGTTGAATATCTGGCCGCTGAGTGAACTCATTCCTTCTCCTTGTATATTAAAAGTGTCTTTATACTTGACACATAATGTAATTATATTAAATTAGTTACGCTATGGGATGTTGGAGTTATCCTGTGGCGTGTGTTTACTATATTCGTTATATCTTATTTAACTTTAACCAAGAGGGGATAATTATGGCCAGACCAAGCAAGATGCGCGGCATCAGCCGTATAGATTCTAAGAATACCCATGGTTGGTATGTGCGTGTATATGCCAACGGGGGTGTTTTTTGTTCTAAACTGTACAGCGACCGGCTGTATGGCGGTAAGGAAAAGGCGCTGGAGAGCGCCATCAAATACCGCGATCATAATCAGGAGGTTGCCGATAAATACAAGCGGGAGGGGCGTAACCCGAACCGTAAGCCGCTTTATAAACGGGCGCCCAAGAACAACACCACCGGACAGGTTGGCGTAAATGAGGTCAAGGCTGTGTTAAACGGCCGGGAAGTACATTATTTTCAGGCCACCTGGAGCGAGAACGGGGTACCGCAATCCAAGAAATTTTATATTTCCAAAAAACGTTCGCGCGAAAAAGCGATGAAGGAAGCCATTGCCTATCGTCAAAAGATGGAAAAGGTGGTTCTAAAGAAATTCAAGGCTTATGTCAAGGAAATTGAAAAGAAGGAAAGAGACCGCATACGCCTGATGAATAAAGAAAAAATGTAATGGATCAAAAGCTCCATAATGCTGTTAAGTCGGGATTGCTGGATTGTTTAAACCTGCAACCTTCCGAAAATCTGCTTGTCGTTACGGATGACGATACACGGGAAGTAGCTGAAGCCTTTTATCAGGGAGGCCGGGAGTGGGCCGCCTCGGCACATATGATATGCATGAAAACCGCCGAAGTGGATGGCCAGGAGCCGGATGCGCCGATTGCGGATTTAATGCTGAAATATGACGTGGTGGTCTGCCCGACACGGCGTTCCTTAACCCATACCGACGCCAAGCGCAACGCCTGCAAGGCAGGCGCGCGCGTGGCGACCCTGCCCGGAATTACCCGCGATGTGTTTATACGCACCATGCAGGCCGATTATAATAAAGTGGCCGAGCGCACGTATCAGATGAGCGCCCTGCTGGAAAAGGGCCGGGTAGTTACCTTGCGCACCGCCCTGGGTACCGATCTGACCCTGCCCATCGGAGACATGCCGGTTATTTCCTCCACGGGCCTGATACGGGAAAAAGGCCGGGGAGGGAATTTGCCCAGCGGTGAATCTTTCCTGTGCCCGGTGGAAGGCAAAAGCGAGGGCACCCTGGTGGTCGACGCCTCTTTTGCCGGTATCGGTAAGCTGAAAAGCCCGATAACCATTAAAATAAAAAACGGCAAAGCCCGGGAATTTAGCGGTGGCGAACAGGCGGACATCCTGGAAAAAAGGTTGCGCGCCTTTGGCCAGGCCGGATTGGTTGTGGCCGAACTGGGCGTGGGCACCAATGAATCGGCCACCATCACGGGGATGATTCTGGAAGATGAAAAAGTTTTCGGAACCATTCATGTCGCCTTTGGTAACAACATCTCCATGGGAGGCCGTAACAGTGTCGGCATCCATCTCGACGGCGTCGTTTTAAAACCCAATATGTGGATTGATGATCTGCATGTGATTAAAGAAGGAGAGTGGTTAGTTTAATAATGCCTAAATATTCAGGATATCTTGAAATTTCTCCAAAAGGCTTTGGCTTTCTCAGACAACTTTCATCCCAATTTTTACCTTCCGCAGAAGATGTTTTTGTTCCCGCAAATTTAATCAGATCCAACCGGCTTAAAAACGGTAGTTTTCTGGTTGGCGAGGGGGAGGAGAGTAAAAATTCCAAACAGAAGCCACGGTTAAAAAGCCTGGAAACCATTAACGGCCTGGAACCTGTCGCCATGATGCGTCAGGTTGAGTTTAAGCGACAGGTCAGCGTAAACCCTTCAAGCAGATTTAACCTTGTTTTGGGGGAAGATGATGTATGCGGGCGTATCTTAAACCTGTTTACGCCAATCGGACACGGACAGCGCGGTTTGATTATCGCCCCTCCCAAATCCGGCAAGACAACCATCCTTAAGCACATCGCCCGCGCGGTTCTGCAAAACCATCCGAACACAAAGGTTTTTGTTTTGCTGGTGGACGAGCGCCCCGAAGAGGTGACCGATTTTCGTCGCGGCCTGCCCCAGGCGGGGGTTCTGGCCTCTTCCGCCGATGAGGACTCCGAAAACCATATCCGCTTAACGCAAATGATGATGGATGTGGCCATTCAATGGGCGGAGTCCGGTTCGGATGTGCTTGTTTTGGTAGACTCCCTGACCCGAATGGGGCGCGCTTATAACCGCAAGTCAAATTCCGGCGGCCGAACCCTCAGCGGTGGCCTGGGAGCCAATGCCCTGGAATTGCCGCGCAAATTCTTTGGCACGGCGCGTAACCTGGAAAATGGCGGTTCATTGTCCATTATCGCTTCCATTTTGGTTGATACGGGCAGCCGTATGGACGAGGTTATTTTTCAGGAGTTTAAGGGCACCGGTAATATGGACCTGGTGCTGTCGCCCGCCTGTGCCGAGCGCCGTATCTGGCCGGCGATTAATTTAAATGAATCGGGAACGCGCCGGGAAGACCTTTTGCTGACGGAAGAGGAGATGAGAAAGGTTGCCAAAATCCGCGCCGCCATCGGCGGGGCCAAGGAGGTGGAAGCCATGAGCTTTGTTTTGCAAAAAAAACTTTACTGATCATGGCCCCTCTATACCGCAGCTTAATGATTTTAGCGCTGCTCTTTATTTCCTGTTCCGGAGATAAGGCACCGCCGAATTTTTCCCGGATAGATTCCCTGATAGCCGGAGGTAATCCCGGCCTGGCCCGGGGAGAGATAGAGCGCGCCTTAAAAGAAGTCGCGGATTCCACGGATATCAAAAAGCTGCGCCACCGACTCCGTCTGGTTGACATACGGGAATTCTACGACCCCGTGTATAAGGCGCTTACGAACGGGGATACCAGTGGCATCAGGGCGCGTGTTTTAAGTAAAACCACCGCCGCGATTAAGACGGATAGCATTGCCGCCCGCTGGTATCTGTTTGACGCCAATATTGTCGGGGCCCGTCTGGATTCAATGCGGGGAGACTGGAAGGGCTGGGCGGAAAGCCTGAACAAAGCCCTGGATTATCCCACTCCGTCCGTATATCAAAAAACGGATATCTGCTTTTTGCTGGCCCGCCATGCCATGGAACGCAAGGCCTATGATGAAGGCCGGGCTTTCTTGGACAGGGCCTTGCGCGGTTTCCCCAAAAAGGATTTTTCCGGGGAACTTACCGATATCTATCTGCTATACATGAACGGAGAATTTACCGCGGCTTTTGATGGGTTAAAGGGTTTGGATGAGAAGGAACTGCCCGGTCGCTGGAAGAAGGTAAGGACCTTTTTAGCAAAGTATAAGGACAGGCTGACTTTGAAAGATCGATTTAAATTATGGTGAGGTGATATGAAGACAGGAACCATAAAGATGTATAACACCGAGCGCGGCTTTGGCTTTATCATTGAGGATGATACCGAGGATGAATTGTTTCTCAATGCCGCTGATATTCATCCCAAGGCCCGGAATAAAAGGTTGCGGGAAGGGGTGCGGGTTAAGTTTGACGTCCGTTCGGATATGAAGGGTGATAAGGCTGTCAATGTGCGCCCCTTATAAAATCTATTTTTTTTATTGACATAAAAAATAAGAGTGCTTAAATTAGCATTCTCGACAATAATGAATGCGCCCGTAGCTCAATTGGATAGAGCGTCTGACTACGGATCAGAAGGTTAGGGGTTCGACTCCTCTCGGGCGTACTGAAGACCCCTGAATTTCAGGGGTTTTTTTTTGAGGCGCTATGACTGCAGAAAAAGAAAAACCCGCGTCGGACAATTATTTTATGGGCGAGGCCCTGAAGGAAGCGCGCCGGGCGATGGAGCATGGCGATGTGCCCATCGGCGCCGTTGTGGTTCATGAGGGCAGGATTGTCGGACGCGGACACAATCAGGTGGAACTGTTAAACGATCCCACCGCTCACGCGGAGATGATTGCCATAACGGCGGCCGCCTCTGCGCTTAAAAGTAAATGGCTGCGGGAAGCGACCCTTTATGTAACGGTGGAACCTTGTTCCATGTGCGCCGGGGCCTCGGTGCTGGCGCGTCTTAAAAAACTTGTCTATGGCGTTGCCGATATTAAAAGCGGAGCCCATTCCAGTTTGTTCAATCTGTTAAACGATCCGCGTCTGAATCACCAACTCGAGGTTGTGCCGGGCGTTCGCAAGGATGAGTGTTCCTTTTTGTTAATTGAATTTTTTGAGACATTAAGAAAAAAAGGGCAGGGAAGCCGCTTTTTATAATTCTGATGTTGATCAATTTATTTTGATGCCGTATATTAAAAATCTGTGTTGCGGTAAAAGAACAATGCAGTTTTTCTGACTTATCGCGTTTCAGAATATTTTTGGGAGAGGTGCGAGAGTGGCTGAATCGGCACGATTGGAAATCGTGTGTGCGTCCTGCGTACCGTGGGTTCGAATCCCACCCTCTCCGCTAAAAGTCAGGCATGCTGCCTGACTTTTTTTATATGAGGAGAGATGCCGGAGTGGTTGAACGGGGCGGTCTCGAAAACCGTTGTGGGTGCAAGCCTACCCAGGGTTCGAATCCCTGTCTCTCCGCTAAAAGTCAGGCGCTGCCTGGCTTTTTTTTATGGGTAAAAAGCCACGGGTGGTTGAACGGGGTCTCCCGGTATCGGGAGAAAAACCGTTGTGGGTCCAATGAATACAAAATAAAAAATAAAAAATACAAAATATCTTTTTACAGTAGGGCTGGTTAAGCCAAATAACATTGTGTGCTTTGTGTACATGGTGAGGCTTTGCTATGACAAATGAATAAAAAATAGCTTTGGTTTGTGTATAAAGACCTCACCCCCGGCCCCTCTCCTCCACAGGAGAGGGGAGAATAGCACTTTGCGCGCTTTGAGGCCAGCGCTCATCTGTCGAATCCCTGTATCTCCCGCAAGTCAGGCGTTTCAAACAGGTTGCATGAAAATAACAAATATTTGTCTGACAATAATCATGGTTTTATAAAAATATGGGATGAGTTTGCTTCTTTGGAATTTGGTACATACGCACAACAAGTAAGCAAAGACGGGAAGCTTGGGGAAGTGGTAACAGGTATTGAGAATATACCGGAAAAAAGACCGGATCGATTTAAACTATTTTAAAATTATCCAAATCCCTTTAATAGTATCACTATGATATCTTTTATACTCCCGGCAAAAAGCCATGTAAAAATTATAGTTTACAATGCTATCGGACAAAAAGTAAAAGAACTATTTAATGGCGATAAACAATCAGGCTATCATCGAGTCATCTGGAATGGCGCTGATCAAAACAACCGACCCGTATCC
>JALTKX010000081.1 GCA_027006055.1 Calditrichia bacterium
GTAGCCCTTGCCGATGAGAAATTCCGCCAGATAGGCGCCGTCCTGACCGGTGATGCCGGTAATCAATGCTTTTTTCATTGTTTCAAAAGACTCCTGAATATGCCTGTTTTGTCTGTTTCTGCTTCGCACCGAGAGCGGAACCGCAAACTATACCCTATTTTGCATGCTGTTTTATTATGACTTTTCGCATAAATCCTGTCGTTGCCCGCCTGGCTTCCTTGCACCTGGAAGGGGGGTTGGAGGAAGGAATCCGGATATTGCTAAGATGTTGTTTTATTTGCGTTGGATTGGTCTGTCAAATGGCCAGTTCTTCGTATTGCTGCCTGATGAACTTGCGGTATTCGCCGTCCCGGACCCGTTCCCACCAGGTCTGGTTTTCGAGATACCAGGCCAGGGTCTGTTGGATGCCGGTTTCAAAGGTGTATTCCGGTTTCCAGCCCAGTTCGCGCATGATTTTGCCCGCATCGATGGCATAGCGGCGGTCGTGACCGGGACGATCCGTGACATGGGTGATGAGTTCCTCCCGGGGCCGGTCGGCCGGGCGCAGTTCGTCCAGGTGCCGGCATATCAGGCGCACGATGTCGATGTTGGTCCACTCGTTACAGCCGCCGATGTTCCAGGTTTCACCCGGGTGGCTGTTTTGCAGTACGGCATCGATGCCCCGGCAATGATCCGCCACGTGCAGCCAGTCGCGGATTTGTTTGCCGTCACCATAGACAGGCAGGGGCTTGCCTTCCAGGGCGTTGATGAACACCAGCGGGATCAGTTTTTCCGGGAACTGGTAGGGGCCGTAATTGTTGGAACAGTTGGTGGTCAGCACCGGCAGGCCATAGGTATGAAAATAAGCGCGTACCAGATGGTCGGAGGCCGCCTTGGAAGCGGAATAGGGGCTGTTGGGGGCAAAGGGGGTGGTTTCGGTGAAGGCCGGGTCATCGGCTTCGAGACTGCCGTACACCTCGTCGGTGGAAACATGCAGGAAACGGCAGCCCGAATCATTTGCCCATGTGTTGCGGGCGGCTTCGAGCAGGTTGAAAGTGCCGTGAACATTGGTTTTGATGAAGGCTTCCGGGCCACTGATGGAACGGTCCACGTGTGACTCGGCGGCGAAATGCACCACGGTGTCGATTTTCTCTTCCTCGAACAGTTTCGGAATCAGCTCATTGTCGCAGATGTCGCCATGAACGAAACGGTAGTTCGCGCCTTCCTCGATGCCGGTCAGGTTTTCCGGATTGCCGGCATAGGTGAGCGCATCCAGATTGATGATGCGATCTTCAGGATGATGCTTGCGCCAGTGATGAACGAAGTTGGAGCCGATGAAGCCGGCGCCGCCGGTGATGAGTATGGTTTTCATGTCAATCTGCTTTGCTTGTTTCCGTAATTGGTCAATTGTTGCAACAGGATTTTGAG
>JALTKX010000082.1 GCA_027006055.1 Calditrichia bacterium
GTGGAGGCGACGCCGATGATTTGCCGTTTGCGTCATCCGATCCCGGTTTATGGGGAGGCGGAGTTCGCCCGCCGGGTGAAAAGTGAACTGGAATTCTCCCTGCATGTGAAACAGGCGGCGAATCGTCCGGAGGACGCCCGCCTGCGTTCCCGGCCGCCGGAATGGAAACATGTTGCCTTTGCCCGTGATTTTGGCGGTATTCCCGTAGTTGAGGGCGATACGCCTTTTTATATAAAAGATATTCTGGCGAAACGGATGATGGCGGAGCTATCCGAAGGCATGGATCTGCAATTCATCTATCGTGACTGGTCGGATGGCCATGATGAAATCACGGTGACGATTGTTCCGGTTAATTTTCTTGAGGCCTGGGCCGAGTTTCAACAATGTGAAAAACAATTATTGAATTTCAGTTTTGAAGATGTCAGACAAACCGTGATTCAATATGGCGTTGGAAAAACCGATCTGGATAGAGATACCCGTTATCGTCTGGATCAAATGATCCGTTATATGAAAGAAGATCCCAGTGTGCGTGGCGTGCGCATTGATGGTTACACTGATAGCAAGGGATTGCAGCGAATTAATATTGTGGTTGCGCGTCGGCGCACCAACACGGTACGGGATTACTTTATTCGTCATGGTATCGAAAAAGAAAGAATCAGCGCCCACGCGCATAATGAACTGGAAGGTAAATTCAGTAATCGCACTGCCGCCGGACGTAAAAAAAATCGGCGCGTAGAGGTGATGTTGATCCGGTAATCGGCGCATAATAGACTCCATATACAGGAGGGAGTCTATGGCGCTATCTAATCAGGGTTTTCCCAGTTATTCGTTTGTGATGTTTCTCGCGTTTGCGGCGTTCGGCTCTTATATCTGGAGCAGCGATCCGCTGCAGACTGCGCGCCCGCCAACACAAAATACGCCCACCGTTTCTTCCACTAGTTTGCACTCGATTCCTGCGCGCCTGTGGCAGGATCCCTTCCGGGTTATTTATGCCCGCAACAAGGATAATGAGCCGCTGACGATAAAGCCGCTGGAATACACGCCGTTGCGAAAAAATATAAAACAGGCGGTGTCTGCGGATAAAGACAGCCCGTTACTGGTGCTCGGGGTGATGGTTTCGACCGAAGCCATTGCCGATGCGGAAGAACGTCGCCGCCGTCGTCGTTATGCCTTGATCAATGCCTTGTCGGAAGCCGGCTATGTACCGGAAGACGCCGGCTATATTCATGTTGCGCAGATAAACGGCTGGGAAGAAAAAACGCAACGTTTAATCATGCCTTATGAATGGTTTAAACGCGATTCAATTAGCGCCGGCGCCACAACCAATACGCATAAAAAAGTGCTGGTGCTATGGCTGGATGCATTACATTATCATACGACGCCCTATTTGCATCTTGCCC
>JALTKX010000083.1 GCA_027006055.1 Calditrichia bacterium
TGGTGGTACCCACCACCAGGTGGCAATCGGCCACGGCCTCCCCAAGGCTGTCAAACCGACCCGCTTCCAAAACAATTTCCCGGGAACGGTGGGCCATGCGCCGCATATCGGCATGATCGGTCTCGCAAGGGCTTACCAGGCGCAGATCACTCAAGCCCGAAGTTTTCATGGCCCGGGCCACGGAGCCGATATTACCCGGCGACTCCGGTTTTACCAAAACAACACATATATCGCTTAACAACATGGACAGTTACCTCGCGGCCAGATCAGGCTTATGGCCATTCAGGCGGAGACCAGGCGCTGAAGCTGCCTGGCGATATAGGCCAGCTGCTCTTCCC
The DNA here is from genome assembly GCA_027006055.1 of Calditrichia bacterium. Lineage (GTDB taxonomy): Bacteria > Calditrichota > Calditrichia > Calditrichales > J004 > J004. Next base: position 339 of record JALTKX010000083.1, read on the forward strand.
CGGAAACGCCTGCGGGGGGCCGGAAATGGAGATTATAGTTTTCATCCCACTCCCCTTCCGCCAGGTTGAGCCGCAAGGGAGCGCCGCTCAGCGCCACAAGATAGCTGACCAGCCGGTCTTGCGGACGGTTCAGGTCTATAACCAGGTCAAGCTGTCCTTCCTGAATAAGCTTAAGGTAGGCGTCGGTGGGCACGCCCAGCCAGTTCAGGTCTGTTTTACGCAGGGTGCTTTTAACAAAGGTAGAAACACGACTCCCGGGGAAAACTTCTCCCAGCTTTTTTATAAAGCGCTGAAATTGTTCTTCATACTCATGGCCCGCCGGCAGCAGCACCAGAATATTTTTCACCTTTTTAAGCTCATCGGCAAAGTTGCAGGCCCGCTCGCCATGCCGGATCATTTTAAGGCGCAAATTAATATACCGTTTTAAAAAAAGTTCTTTCACGGGATTAGGCATCCTTGTCTCCTTTTCGCGGCCAGAGTTTGGCCAGCCATTCTTTCAGGCGCGCTTCGCGTCCGCTGGCCGAAGGTTTGTAAAATCGTTTACCGGACAATTCTTGCGGCAGATACGCCTGATCGGCAAAATGGTTTGAAAAATCATGGGGATATTTATAGCCCGCGCCATAGTTCAGCTCCTTCATCAGGCGGGTGGGGGCATTGCGCAGATGCAGGGGCACGGGCAGGGCGCCGCTTTTTTTCACTTCGGCCAGGGCGGCGTCGATGGCCAGATAGGCGGCGTTACTTTTGGGCACGGCGGCCAGATAGGTGGTGGCCTGGGCCAGCATAATGCGTGCCTCGGGCATACCTGTTTTTTTTACCGCGTCAAAGGCGGCATTGGCCAGTGAAAGGGCGTAGGGCTCGGCGTTACCCACATCCTCGCTGGCCAGAATGATCAGCCGGCGGGCGATAAACAGGGGGTCTTCCCCGGCGTCCAGCATCCGCGCCAGCCAGTAAACGGCGGCATCGGGATCGCTGCCGCGCACACTTTTTATAAAAGCCGAGATGGTGTCATAGTGGTAGTCGCTTTTCTTGTCATAGGGCAAGGTCAAACCGCTGGCGGCATCTTCTATCAGCGCGGCGGTAATGTCCATCTCCTCCCCCGGGGGCAACATGTTAAAGGCCGCCTCCAACAGGTTCAGAGTTTTCCGGGCGTCGCCGCCGCCCAAAAAGAGCAATGCTTCCATGCCGCTTATCTTTATCTTCCGCTCTTTTAAAACGGGGTCTTCCTTCAGGGCGCGCTCGATGATTTTTTGCAGGTCTTTCTTTTGCAGGGTTTGCAGGGGCAATACCCGGCAGCGGGAAAGCAAAGCGGAGTTGACCTCAAAGGAAGGGTTTTCCGTGGTGGCGCCTATCAAAACGATGATACCCTGTTCGGTGGCGTGCAACAGGGCGTCCTGTTGCGTCTTGTTAAAGCGGTGGATTTCATCTATAAATAAAAGAGTCGCCTGTTGATGAAAGGAAAATTTCTGGCGGGCGCGGCCGATGACCTCTTTTACCTCCTTAACGCCGGAGCTGGTGGCGGAAAGCTCGACCATTTCCAGACCAACCTCGCCGGCCAGGATACGCGCCAGGGTGGTTTTGCCCACGCCGGGCGGTCCCCACAAAATCAGGGAGGGAATGTGACCGCCACGCAAATTTTTGGATAAAAAGCCTTCCGGGCCCAAAACCGCGTCATGACCCACCACCTGCTCCAGGCGCCGGGGGCGGCAGCGTTCCGCCAAAGGCCGGTTGAGGGATTGCGACGCCTGCTGCTGAAAAAGATCGGATGTGGAAGTCATAGGCCGCCTTTAGCGTATCGCCGCTTTCCACAAATTCAGAAAAACCGTGTTGTCATCCGCCGTGGCGATAATCAGCTTGTTTAAACCGGGCTTCAGATAGCGGGAAAGGGTCACCGTTTCATAGGCGTTTTCCCCGGCGGCGGCAAGATCATTCTTCACCGTTATATGATCGCGCACCACGCTGTTGTTTAGGATAACGCGATAGCGCGCCTTGCCGCCAATCACCAGCGGATATTTTTCCCTTGAATTATAAATCCACAGTTTCAGCACAATATCTTTGGTGATATTCAGAGGCGAGGGTACCTGAAAGTAAAGCTCCAGGGCGTCACTGCCCGGCGGATTGCGGTACTGAAAGGCAAAACCCATTTGCCAGGCCCGGCCCAGGCCATTGGGCATCTCTATCACTTCCGGGGCGTTTTCCGTGCTGCGCTTAAACTCTATGCCTTTTACAATATAACCGGGTATCAGGCGCACGGGCCCGTAGCTGTCGCGGATATTGCCGGGGGTCATGTCCAGATTGAGACGGATACCATAGCTGAAGTTAAAGCTGTTTTCCAGTTCGTCCCTGATTTCTATGGTTTGGGCCGGAGGGGTGTAAAAGCCCTTAACATCGCCAAAGGTGATTGTATGTTTACCCAGGGGCAGCTTGCCGGAATAGCGTCCCACGGCCAGCTTTTTACCATCAAGGAAGAGCGGGGCGTTTTGCGGTTCAACGGCAATTACCGTCGGCCGCAGGGTGGCCGAAAGGGTAAACTCCGCCTGGGCCTTGCGCCGATCCTTGTTCAGCTCCACCACCCGCTCCTTGGGATAGGCCTTGTAATTCTCCAACTCCACGCGGATAACATGACGGCCAAAGGGAATTTTCTGCAAAACATAGTCGGTTTGAAAACCGGTCGGACGGCCGTTTAAAAAGATACGCGCGCCGGGCACATTGGTATTCACCTCGATCAATCCCAGTGAAGAAGCGGAAACACGGCTTTCCTTTTTACGGGTGGGACGCATGGAAAAGCTCAGCTCCACCGTGTCGCCCGCCGCCAGGGAAAAGGTATGAAAACCCGGCGTCGGTAAATAATAGTCATGCTTAAGGGTAATGGTATGGTCGCCCTCGGGCAGTTGCACATAAGGCGTATCGCCCAATACGCCCCTAAAGTCGCCATCCACATAAAGTCCCGCTTCCGGATGCGGGGCCACAACATGCACCACGCCGTTTTTTCCGCTCATGGCTTTCAGTTGAAAGGCGACGCTTACCGTATCCTCCGCCGCGACCTCTATTTCCAGCGAATCGGGGGATGTTGTATAACCGGAGGCCAGGACCGTCAGTTCATGCCGGCCCTCACCGACGGGGTAGGGCACGCCGGGAGAAAAGCCCACCGCCAGATTCTGGTCGATATAGAGGCTGCCTTTTACCCCGCCGGTTTCCACCAGAATATAGCCCCGGGGCGTTTCCGGCTGCAGGCTTTGCCAGCCGGCATAAAGGCCGCCCAGCACCAGCAAAGCCGCCGCGCCCGTCAATATCCGTCTTACCAGAATTTGCCGCGGCGTATAGTAGCGCTCCATAAACTCGTCCTGGTTTTCAAACTCCTCGGGAGTCATCCAGGCGGTTTCACCGATATGGTTTTTATATTTGTAGTAGCCCTTCAACTGGCTGTAAAACCGGTCCTGCTCTTCTTCATAGATTTTCTTTTCCAGATCATCGGCAAAGGCTTTTTTGTTGGCCTGCATATGCGCCTTATAGGCCTCAATACGCTTGCGGGCGTCTTCCTCAAACTCGGCGCGCAGCTTATCAATCATTTGTTGAATTTCGGCGGTATCGGGGATTTTTACCCGCGGGCCGCCAAACCACTTGTTGCGCAGCCGTTCCCAAAAACCTTCTTCCACCGGAAAAAATTCGAACTCCTCTTCCATCTCCAACGGCGTCAGCCAGCGTATCTGATTCAGATGGTTTTCGCATTTTACAAATTCGGGATGGGCGCCGTAAACCTCTTCCTCCAACTGCCGCCGGATGTAGGTTTCGATGAAGTAAGACTCATTCACCGGCTGGGCCATGGGCTGGGCCTGCTCCACGGTTTCCTTGGTCTTGCTTTTACGTTCGCTGTGCTTACGCTCCAGCTCTTCCCTGATTTTTCGTCTTAGTTCTTCTTCGTTGAATTTATTATCCGCTGCGCTCATAGCTTATTTTTTACCACTTATATTGATAGTCGATATGGATTTCTTTTTTTTCATCCGCGGGCAGTAGCATAACCATCCTGATGCGGCCGTTGGCAATCCCGGTCACCTCGATGTCACTTTTTAGCACCTCCACCTCAGTCCGATTCGGAAAAGATTCCCAAATCTCCAGCCTTACGGCCTCTTTTTTATGATTATGCAGCGTATAAGTGACCCGCTGCCGTTCCATATTTTTTGCCGGACGTTCCACCCGCTGCTGCCGGCTGGCGGAAATATCAAAGGCGCTGCCCAGAACCAGTTCCACCCGCGCCCCTCGCGGCGTATGATCCATGGTTTTTTCGCCGATAAAAACCGGCTCACCCTCATCCTCTTTAAAAACGCGCACCTTTCCCGCCGGGAGCGGACGGTCCGGACCGCTTTTTTTATCGTTTTTAAAAGTCAGCAAAACATTTACCTTGTCCGGGCGCTCGGCATACAGGCGGTATCGTTTGGTCACCGCCACCACCTGCTCCGGAAAAAGCGGCATTTGGACGCTTTGCCCGTCGGGTAAATCCGTTGAACGGTTTATGGTGTATAGGTGAAAATCAAAAAAACTTTTTTCTTTCACAGCGGGGGCCGCCAGGTCCATGGTTTTTAACTCATAACCGCGACCGCCGCGTATCTTCCCTATATTTATATCCCCGGCCAAAAGTTTAATCCGCGCCTGCTTATAATCGCGGCCGCTGTTGTTTTCCAGGGTAACGCGGGAGGAGAGCCGCAGCTTGTCTTCCCGCGCGGAGAGCAGCGCCACATAGTCCGCGCTCCAGTTCAGCCCACGGGTCAAATACGAAAGGCGGAAGTTCCTTTTTCCGGCCCGTTCGGCCTTAAGCCACCAACGCAATTGCGGTTCCATCCGCAGGGGCGGGGCGGTCGTTTCGCTTGCGGGGATGACCAAACGCAGGGCATTGCTTCTGGGGATCATCTGATAATCACCCTTGCCGTCGCGTAACACAATCATGGCCGGGGTCGCCGAAAGCAGGGTACCGGCAATAAGGCCCATTTCCGGGTGAACCAGCGTTATTTTGGTATTCAGCGCCCGCTTTAGCAGTTGTTCCTCCGGCCGCGGACTGGCTTCAAAGGTTTGTTCAACCATTTCAAAGCCGCCGCCATCGGTAAATACACTGGAAGGGATCAGTTGCCCGGCCACGTTTTTCAGAATAACCGACTGTTCCCCGCTTTTTAAATCCAGTTCGCGCGATTCCCGCACCAAACCGATATTTTTTGTGGTCAGCGACAGGACGGTTTGTCCCGTCAGGGGGGTAAGGCCGGCCAGACCGGCCAGAGCGGTTAAAAGAAATTTATTGAAACTTCTCATAGTTCGCCTTCACTTTTTCCAGGTTCTCGCGGATGGAAGCCAGCTTTGCCTTTTCACCTTCCACCACCTGCCGGGGCGCCCGTTCGGTGAAGTTTTTATTGTCCAGCTTGCGGGATATGCCCGTCACCAGCCCTTCAAGGCGTTTCATCTCCTTTTCCAGGCGGGCGCGTTCTTTTTCCACATCGATCAAACCCGCCAGCGGGACAAAAAGTTCAACGCCGCGTACCACCGCCGTGGCGCAATGGGCCTTGTCCAGCGTATCCTCCGCCCGTTTTATCTCCTCCACCCGGGCCAGGGTGGCAAAGTGCAGGGCGTTTTCCTCCAGCTGCCGCAGGGCCGTATCTTCTCCGCTGATATAGAGGGTCATCGCTTTGGCCGGAGGCACATTCATCTCCGTGCGCATAGTGCGCAGGGCGCCGATAGCCTCCCGCACAAAGGTCATGGTGCGCACGGCATCGCTATCCCTCAAGGCTTCGTCGGCTTGCGGCCAGGGGGATATCACGATGGAACTTTCTTCCTCCGTCCTGAAATAATTCCAGATCTCCTCGGTGATAAAGGGAATAACCGGATGCA
>JALTKX010000084.1 GCA_027006055.1 Calditrichia bacterium
GTAGGTGCCGTGGACGTTTACATGGTTTTGCGCGCGGCCATAGCCCGGGGAAGCCGTAAGGTATAATAGACAGAGAAGCAAAAGGGTGTGGAATGTTTTAACCATGTCCCATAATACCAAAGCGGCCCCTTACTTGTAAAGTTTATTTTTTTCAGGCCCACATACCATGCGGTTCCGGGGTCAGGCAGCCCTGATATGCGGGGCCTTTATATAATTTATGCGTTTTTGTGACACTTTCATCTCTCTTTTATTATATTCTGAAAGAGACCAAAGCCCTGAATACAATCATTTTATGCCTTCGGAGGAAAGATGAAAACATTTATAATTTTACTGATCACGGCCATTACCGTTGCCGTTGCCCAACAAAACCTGATTTCGCCGCGGGTCAGCCCTCCGGCCAGGGTGATGCAGGGGATCGGTTTTGCCAGCGTAACCCTCAGCTACTCCAGTCCCTCGGTGAAGGGCCGTCAGGTGTGGGGCGGTCTGGTGCCCTACGCCGACAAAGACGACGCCCGGCCCTGGCGCGCCGGAGCCAATGAAAACACCACCATCACCTTTTCCCACCCCGCCCGGGTGGAGGGTCGGGAGATACCCGCCGGAACCTATGGTTTACACATGATAATCCGTCCCGAAAAGGCAACGGTTATTTTCAGCCGGGACAACAAGGCCTGGGGCAGCTATTCCTACACACCGCGGCATGATCAGTTGCGGGTGGAAGTGAAAATGGAAACGGCGCCTTTTACGGAAAACCTGACTTATGGCTTTAAAAATACCGGTCCGGAATCAACCACGGCTTACCTGCGCTGGGCCGAAAAGGAAATTCCCTTTACCATCTCCTTTGACAGCGATGAAATAACCTACGAAAACTACCGGGAGCAGTTAACGGGCACGGCGGGATTTTCCGCCGCCTCCTGGGGGCGGGCCGCCGAATTTTGTCTGGATAAAAACGTTCACCTTGATCAGGGCCGTAAGTGGATTGAACGGGCCCTGAAGCTGCGGAGCGGGGCCACCTTTACCCATATGATGATCAAGGCCGGATATTTGGAAAAAGAGGGACGGGCAGCAAAAGCCGGTGAATGGCGGGAGAAAGCGATGAACGCGGCGACGGAGTCGGATTTGAATAAATACGGGCAAAAACTACTTCGGGCGGGAAAGACCGGGGCGTCTCTGAAGCTTTTAAAGCGAAGCCTGGAAAAGTTTCCGCAATCCTGGAAAACGCTCAGCCTCTATGCCGCGGCCTTAAAAAAAACAGGAAACAACGGGGAAGCGGCGCGCTATTATAAAAAAGCCCTGGAGCTGGCGCCGATTAGCGAGAAACCCGCTCTTGAAAATTTACTGAAAAGCCTGTAGCGCCGTTAGCGAATAGTCGGGCTGTTCCGGGGTACTCCTTTATAAA
>JALTKX010000085.1 GCA_027006055.1 Calditrichia bacterium
TGGCCCTGATATACGACGCCTTTACCCGGGGGCAGGATGTGCCCCTGCCCGACCTGCCCATTCAATACGCCGATTTTTCCAAATGGCAGCGCGACTGGCTTCAGGGCGAGGTGCTGGAAAAGCAGCTCAACTACTGGAAGGAGACCCTGGGCCCGGTAACGCCCGTTCTGGAGCTGCCCACGGATAAGCCGCGGCCGGCCGTCCAGTCCAGCCGGGGCGCCAACCTGCATCACCGCATCCCCAGGGAGCTGTACGAGCGTATCATTCAACTCAGCCGCAACGAGGGCGTTACCCCCTTTATGACCCTGCTGACCGTGTTTAATATTTTACTGTACCGGTACAGTGGCCAGGAAGACATCTGCGTCGGCACGCCCATCGCCAACCGCACCCAAAGCGAAACCGAGGGACTGATCGGCTTTTTTGTCAATACCCTGGTGCTGCGCGCGGACATGAGCGGCAACCCCACCTTTCGCGAGCTGCTGCAACGTACACGCAAGCGTACTCTGGAATCTTATGCCCATCAGGACGTTCCTTTTGAAATGCTGGTGGAGGTATTGCAACCGGAACGCAGCATGAGCCATTCCCCCCTGTTCCAGGTTATGTTTATTCTGCAAAACGCCACCGGCGGCGGCATGGGGCGGGATAACGCGGCGGCGAACTCGCCCATTCAGATGGAACAGATTGAAGTGGACGCCGGTACCTCCACCTTTGACATCACCGTTTCCCTTGCTGACCAGACCAAAGGGCTTCTGGCTTCGGTGGAATATTGCACCGACCTGTTTGAGCGGGAAACCATCGAACGTTTTATCCGTCAATATGAAAACCTGCTGGCGGCGGCGATCGAACGTCCCGGCAGTCCCATCAGTAAGCTGCCCGTCCTCAATGCCCGGGAAGAACATCTCATCCTGAAAGAGTGGAATCATTCTGATGTGCATTACGACTGGCGGCGTTGCATGCACCATCTGGTGGAAGAAGAAGCGCGCCGTCAACCCGGGGCCGCGGCCGTGGCCATCGCCGGGCGTTACCTGACTTATGAACAATTAAACCGCCGCGCCAACCAACTGGCCCGACATCTGCGGACGATGGGAGTTGGCCCCGAAACGCCCGTCGGCATCAGTCTGGAAAAATCCCTGGATTTAATGGTGGCCGTGTTGGGCGTGCTTAAGGCCGGAGGCGGTTACGTGCCCATGGACCCCGACTATCCGCCCGAGCGCCTGGCCTATATGATCAGTGACTCGGCCACGCCGGTTTTGATCACCCATAGCCATCTTCTGGAGCGCCTGCCGCAAACACAGGCTGAAATTCTCTGCCTGGACAGCGAACGGGAGACCCTGGAAGGCTATGAAACGGATAACCCGGATGTTCCGGTCCTCCCGCAAAACATGGCCTATATGATATATACCTCCGGCACCACGGGACAGGCCAAGGGCACCGTTATCAGCCACCAAAGCTGGGTGAACTCCTATTACGCCTGGGAAGAGGCCTATGAACTCAAAACCCGTTGCCGCTCGCACCTGCAAATGGCCAACTTCTCCTTTGATGTTTTTGCCGGTGATACCATCCGCGCCCTTGCTTCCGGCGGAAAGATGACGCTTATCCCCAGGGAGACGCTGCTCAATGCCGAAATGCTCTACCGGGAAATGCTGCGCGAGCAGATCACCATTGCCGAATTTGTTCCGGCGGTACTGCGCAATCTGACCGGCTATCTTGACGAGATCGGCAAAGACCTCTCCTTTATGCGCTGCCTGATCGCCGGCTCGGACGCCTGGTACGTGGGCGAATACCGGCGTTTTATGGAATACGGCGGCAGCGAAACCCGTCTGATCAACTCCTTCGGTCTTACCGAGGCCGCCATCGACAGTACCTATTTTGAAGCCAGCAAACTCGACCTGCCGGCGGATCGCAACGTGCCCATCGGCCGTCCCTTTGCCAATATGCAGGTCTATATTGTGGACAGCCATCTTAACCCCCAACCCATCGGCGTGCCCGGAGAAATTTGCGTGGGCGGCGCGGGCGTGGCCCGGGGCTACCACGGCCGGCCGGAGCTGACGGCGGAGAAGTTCATTCCCGATCCCTTTGGCGGCCAACCCGGCGCGCGCATGTACCGCACCGGCGATAAGGGGAAATTTCTGCCCGACGGCAACATCGAGTTTATGGGCCGTATCGACTTTCAGGTCAAATTGCGCGGTTTTCGCATAGAGCTGGGCGAAATAGAATCCGGCCTGGCCCGTCATCCGGCCATCGATCACGCGGTGGTCATCGTCCGTGAGGACGCCCCGGGCGATAAGCGGCTGGTGGCCTACTATACCCTGGAACGGGAACCCGCGCCGGGTCTTTCGGCCCTGAAATCCTTTTTATTGGAAAAGCTGCCCGACTACATGATACCCAACGCCTTCGTACGGCTGGAGGAGATCCCCCTCACTCCCAACGGCAAGGTGGATCGCAAAGCCCTGCCCAAACCGGATGAAAAGGATTTTGGGGCCATGGAAAGCTATGTAGCCCCGCGTAATGAGGCCGAGGAGAAAATGGCCGCCGTATGGGCCGAGGTACTGGGACTGGAAAAAGTGGGCGTAAACAACAACTTTTTTGATTTGGGAGGCCATTCCCTGTTGGCCACGCAACTGATCTCCCGCGTCCGGGAGACCTTTGACCTCGATATCCCCCTGCGATCCATTTTTGAACATCCGACCGTGGCCGGGCTGGCGGAGAAGACAGAGATTGCCCGGCGGGGCACCCCCACGGTGCAGGCGCCGCCGATCATGGCCGTTTCACGCTCCGGCGAGTTGCCGCTCTCCTTTGCCCAGCAGCGGCTGTGGTTCCTAGAAGAGCTGGAACCGGGCACGGCCAACTACAACATTCCCGAGTCGGTACGCATCAAGGGCAAGCTGGACGCCGACCTCTTTCAACGCTGCCTGAACACCATTATTGCCCGGCATGAAAACCTGCGCACCAATTTCATCAGCCGGGACGGGCACCCCGCGCTGGTGATCCACAAGGAACGCACCGTGGAACTGGAACGCTTTGATCTGCGGGCGATGGAAGCGGAAGAGCGTGAACGGGAGGCCCCGCGCATTGCCGACCGCTTCGCCAAAACCATTTTCAACCTGTCCGAGGGCCCGCTGCTGCGCGCCGGTCTTATTCACATGGGCGAAGATGATTTTATATTGCTGGTGACCATCCATCACATCATCAGCGACGACTGGTCCACCCAGGTTTTTATCCGCGAGCTGGGTATTCTTTACGAGGCTTTCCTCAGGGATGAGCCCTCTCCCCTGCCACCCCTGCCGGTGCAATACGCGGACTTTGCCCATTGGCAGCAAACCTGGCTTTCCGGCGAGGTACTGGAAGAGCAGCTGGCCTTTTGGCAAAAGACCCTGGACGGAGTTTCGCCGGTACTGGAACTGCCGACCGATCGTCCGCGTCCCAAAGTGCCCTCGCAAAGGGGCAGCTATCTTACCTTTTCCTTTACGCCGGCCGAAAGCGCGGAGATCAACACCTTTACCCGGGATCACGGCCTGACGCCCTTTATGACCCTGCTGGGCGCCTTTGAAACACTGCTTTACCGCTACAGCGGACAGGAGAGTTTCAGCATCGGCACGCCCATCGCCAATCGTAACCGCGCCGAAACGGAACCCCTGATCGGTTTTTTTGTCAACACCCTGGTGCTGCCGGCCCGGCTGGAATCCCGGCCCACCTTTAACAGGCTGCTGGAACAGATCCGGGAAACCGCCCTGGACGCCTTTGCCCACCAGGATGTGCCCTTTGAAAAAATCGTCGACAGGCTTCAACCGGAACGCAGCATGAGCCACACGCCTCTTTTCCAGGTAATGTTTGCCCTGCAAAATGCCGGGAAACCGGCCAGTGGTCGGGCCGATGACCCCGACGCCGCTTTTCGGGTGGAACCGGTGGAGGCCCACAGCGGCATGTCCAAGTTCGATATCACCCTGTTTATGCTGGAACAGGAAGAGGCCTGGGCCGGGGCCTTTGAATATGCCACCGATCTCTTTGATGCCGAAACCATGGAACGCATGGCCGCCCACTTTAGGCTGCTTACCATGCAACTGATCCGGCATCCCCATACGTCCATAGAGGCCGTGCCTTTTATAGACGAACGGGAGCGGGCGCTGCTCATCACGGAGTATAACACCCCTCCGGCGCCGCCGCTACCCTTTGACAACATTGTCTCTCTTTTGGAAGACCAGGCCGAACGCTCCGCCGACAAGATTGCCCTGGAGCAGGACGGCGTGCGCTACAGCTACGGCGAATTCAACAACGAGGTTAATCGTCTGGCCCATCTACTCATCGAAAAGGGACTGGGCGCCGAGCAGCGTGTCGGTCTCTGTTTTGAGCGCGGCCCGGAAATGATCATCGCCCTGTTCGCCATCCTTAAAAGCGGAGCGGCCTATGTGCCCATAGACCCGGCCTATCCCGCGGAACGTATCGCCTATATGACGGATGACGCCGGGCTGGCCCTTATTCTGTACCATCAACCCACGGCGGCGGTTTTGGAAAGCTTGTCCCCGGATGTTCCGAGGCAGGCGGTCACCCTTTCTCCCCGGGAGCCTTCCGGCGGGCAGATAAGCAATCCCCAAACCGCCCTGGCCGCCGAACAACTGGCCTATATGATCTATACCTCCGGCTCCACCGGCCGGCCCAAGGGCACCCTGATCACCCACGGCGGACTGATGCACTACCTGAACTGGGCGTCCCGGGGCTATCCCCTTAAGGAAGGACGCGGTTCCCTGGTACATTCCACCCTGGCCTTTGACGCCACGGTGACCGCCGTATACACCCCCTTGCTGAACGGGCAAACCATCACCCTGGCGGACAACGGAAACGATTTGGAAGCGCTGGCCGGGGCCCTGACCCGCTACAAGGATTTTAACATCGTCAAAATCACCCCGGCCCATCTTGAGCTGTTGGCGCACCAGATTCCACCCGCCCAGGCCGCCGCCCTGAGCCGCGCCTTTGTTATAGGCGGGGAAAACCTGAGCGCCGATCAGATAGCCTTTTGGCAAAAGTACGCGCCGGACGCGCATCTTTTTAATGAATACGGCCCCACGGAAACGGTAGTGGGCTGCGTGGTTTTTGACGCCCGGGGCTGGCAGGGGCAGGGCTCCGTGCCCATCGGCCGCTCCATTCCCGGAACCCCGGTTTATGTTTTGGACAGCCGCCTGCAACCGGCGCCTCACGGCGTTCCCGGCGAGCTCTATATCGGGGGTGCGGGCGTGGCCCGGGGCTATCACCGGCGGCCGGAGCTGACTGCGGAACGTTTTTTACCCGATCCCTTTGGCCCGCCGGGCAGCCGAATGTATAAAACCGACGACATCGTCCGCTATCTGAACAACGGCCTGTTGATCTTTCTGGGCCGCGCCGATGATCAGGTTAAGGTGCGCGGCTACCGTATTGAATTGGGGGAAATTGAAAGCCTGCTCAATGAACAGCCACAGGTAAGAGAGGCCGTGGTTGTGGTACGCGAGGACGCGCCCGGGGATAAGCGCATAGTGGCCTACTGGGTTCCCGCCGACAAAGCGGCACAACCGGAAGCCCTCCGCCAGGCCCTGGCCCTGGCCCTGCCCGAATATATGCAGCCTACGGCCTTTGTCCCCCTGGAAAGCATTCCGCTGACGCCCAACGGCAAGGTAGACCGCAAGGCGCTGCCCGCCCCGGAGCTGGACCGCTCGGCGCTTTCCCGCGAATACATCGCCCCGGAAACCGAAAGCGAAAGAAAGCTGGCGGAAATCTGGGCGGCCCTTCTGCAGGTGGAGCAGGTGGGCAAGCTGGATAATTTCTTTGAGTTGGGCGGCCATTCCCTGCTGGCGACCCAGCTTATGGCCCGTATCCGGGAACAGTTTTCCCTGGAGGCGCCGCTGCGTCTGTTATTTGAAACCCCCACGCTGGAAGGGCTGGCCGGACGGCTGGATACCCTGGAAGCGGGCGCGACGGCCGCCCTGCCCCCCTTAAAACCCATGCCCCGCGAGGAGCCCCTGCCTCTTTCATTTGCCCAGCAAAGGTTGTGGTTCCTCGATCAGCTCAATCCGGGCAGCGCCCTTTATAACATCCCCGCCGCCTTTATTTTAAAGGGCGAGCTGGATCATGAGGCCCTGCGGCGCACCCTGAACGCCATCGCCGAACGTCACGAAACCCTGCGCAGCACCTTCGACAGCCTACAGGGTAAACCCTTTGTGGTCATCCATGACCATTTGGAGCCGGAGATCGAATTCAGAGATATCCGCGAAACGGAACCGGCGGAACGCCAGCGCCGCGCCCGCCGCATGGCCGCCGAAGAGGCCATCCGACCTTTTGATCTGCATAAAGGCCCCCTGCTGCGCTTAAGCGTTATCCGTCTTGAGGAACAAAGTCATCTTCTGATCCTGAACATGCACCACATCATTTCGGACGGATGGTCCACATCGGTGCTGATGCGCGAGGTAAGCCTGTTGTACCGGGCCTTTGCCCTGGGAGAAACAGCGCCGCTGCCGCCGTTACCGCTGCAATATACCGACTACGCCATCTGGCAGCGCCGCTGGCTGGTGGACGAGGCCCTGGAAGAACAGATGGCCTACTGGAAGGAAAAAATCGGCCTTAATCCCCCTCCGCTGCAACTGCCCACGGATCATGCGCGGCCGGCCATGCAAACCTTTAACGGCGCCGTGCTGGACTACGCTCTGGATACGAAATTGACGGAAGCGGTAAAGACCCTGGCCCTGGCAAACAACCACACCCTTTATATGGTGTTGATGGCCGTCTGGAAAATTTTGATGTTTAAATACAGCGGTCAGGAAACCATTTTTACGGGCACGCCCGTGGCCAACCGCCGCTTCCGGGAAACCGAACCGTTGATCGGCTTTTTTGTCAACACCCTGGTAATGCGCGCCGATATCGACAACGGCCTGACCTTTATGGATGTTTTAGATCAGATCCGGCAAAACAGCCTGGAGGCCCAGGCCCACCAGGACATTCCCTTTGAACAGTTGGTGGACGCCCTGGTTCAGGAACGCGATATGAGCCGCTCCCCGTTGTTTCAGGTGATGTTTGTACTGCAAAACACCCCGGCAGCCGCCATGGAAAACGACGGGCTGACCATCGAAGCCTTTGAGAGCGACGAACAGATAGCGAAGTTTGACCTGACCCTTTCCATGCTGGAAAGTCCCTCCGGCCTCAAGGCGCAGTTGGAATACAACACCGACCTTTTTAAGGCAGCCACGGCCCGGCGTATTATGGAACACTTCCGCTTGTTGCTGCAACAGGTGACGGCGGAGCCCGGACGGCCCGTTGGCGCCCTGAGCCTGATGGACGACGAGGCCCTTGCCGCCCAAAGCCGTTTCCTTGTGGGTGGAGCGCATCCCTTTCCCGACGAACATCTTATTCATCAGCTCTTTGAGCAAACGGCCGAAGCCTTTGCCACCAAAGAGGCCCTGCGCTACAAACATGAAAGTTATACCTTTAACGATTTAAACCGCGCCGCCAACCGCCGGGCCCATCAACTGCGCCGGGCGGGACTGAAGGCGGAGCAGTTGGTCGGCATCTCGCTGGAACGCTCCCCCCACATGGTTATCGCCCTGTTGGCCGTCCTTAAGGCCGGTGGCGTATATGTGCCCATAGACCCCGAATATCCCGATGAGCGTATCCGCTATATTTTAAAGGATGCGGGTATTGGCATGCTGCTGACCACGAAAAAGACCATGCAACGGCTGCGGAGCGTTCTTGAGCGGAACGGCCCGGAGACCATCCTATTCCTGGACGAGGAAGCGGACGAAAAATTACCGGACGACAATCCCATGGCGGTTAATCATCCGCGCAACATGGCTTATATGATCTACACCTCCGGCTCCACCGGCCGGCCCAAGGGCACCATGGTGGAACATCGCAGCCTGTGTAACCTGACCACCTTTCAGATCAAGGACTTTCTGCTTAACGAACACAAGCGCTGCCTGCAATTTGCCAGTTTCAGCTTTGACGCCTCCGTATCGGAAATATTTACCACGCTGGTCAGCGGCGCCACGCTGGTGCTGGCCGATAAGGAAGAGATGATGCCCGGACCCGGACTGGTCAGGCTGATGCGTGATGAACATATCACCACCATCACCCTGCCGCCCTCCGTTTCGGCCCTGCTTGAGCCGGAGGATTTCCCGGAACTCGAAACGCTGGTTTCCGCCGGAGAAGCCCTTTCGCCGGAGGTGGCCAACCGTTGGCGCATCAACAACCGTCGGCTGATCAATGCCTACGGGCCCACGGAAAACACCGTCTGCGCCACCCGCCATGTCCTCCATCATCCCGAAGAGCACTCCAGCGTGCCCATCGGCTCGCCCATAGACAACGTGCGGGTTTATGTGCTGGACAGCCGGTTGCAGCCGCAACCCTTTGGCGTGCCCGGAGAACTTTATCTGGCCGGAGACAGCCTGAGCCGCGGCTATTTTAAGCGTCCCGATCTGACGGCGGAACGTTTTGTGCCGGAGCCCTTTAGCGGCATTCCCGGCGCGCGCATGTACCGCACCGGAGACCGCGTGCGTTTGTTGGACAGCGGCCTTCTGGAATTTTTGGGACGCATGGACGAGCAGTTGAAATTGCGCGGTTTCCGCATAGAACCCGGTGAAATCGAACATCAGTTGCGGCAATACCCCGCCGTTACCGACGCCGTGGTTATGGTGCGCGAGGCCGCGGGACAACAGCATCTGGTGGCTTACTATATTGCCTCCGGCGAGATAGAGACCGGCGCCCTGCGCGCCCATATGGCCGGCCGCCTGCCCCACTACATGCAACCGGCGGCCTATGTGCATTTACAGTCCTTTCCCTTAACGCCCAACGGAAAAGTGGATAAGCGCGCCCTGCCGGAACCGCAATGGTCGGCGTCCGACACGCAACGTCCCTATCAGGCCCCGCGCAACGAAGATGAGGCGAAAATGGCCGGTATCTGGCGCGAAGTGCTGAACCGGGAGAAGATCAGCATCCATGACAACTTTTTTGAAATAGGCGGCCACTCCCTTTTGGCCACGCAGTTGGTCAGCAGGGTGCGCGATCTTTTCGAAACCGAGGTGGAGCTGCGTCTGCTTTTTGAAGCCCCCACCATAAGCGCCTTTACCGCCCAGGTGCTGCAAAGCGCCTTGCAGGGCGGCGCGGGCCGGGGTATCCCCCTGGCGCCCGTGGAGCGCAATCAACGGCTGCCGCTTTCCTTTGCCCAGCAGCGTCTGTGGTTTCTGGATCAACTGGCGCCCGATCAATCCTTTTACAATATCCCGGCTTCCATCCGTCACCGCGGCAAGCTGAATATCGGAGCTTTCAAAAAAACCGTCGAGGCCCTGATTATGCGTCATGAGGTATTGCGCACCACCTTTGGCGTGGAAGAGGGACAACCCTATCAGATAATTCATCCCCGTTCCATCACCGAGGTGGATGTTATCGATCTGACAACGGTTGAAGAACAGGCGCGCGAGGAAGAGGCCCGGCGGTTGGTGAACGAGGAAGCCAACGAATCCTTTGATCTGGAACTGGGGCCCCTGTTCCGCGCCAAAATCGTCATCATCGCCCCCGATGACCACCTGGTGCTGTTTACCATGCATCACATCATCTCCGACGGCTGGAGCGTGGGCATATTGATGCGCGAATTCACCATTCTTTACCAAAGTTTTGAACGGGGCCGGGAAAATCCCCTGCCGCCGCTGCCCCTGCAATATGCCGATTATGCCGTGTGGCAGCGTTCCTGGCTAAAGGATGAGGAGTTGCAAAAGCAGATTGACTACTGGAAAGAGCATATCGGCCTGAATCCGCCGGTATTGCAATTGCCGCTGGACTTCCAACGGCCGGCGGTACAGACCTTTAACGGCGACAGCCTGCCCTTTACCGTGGAGCAGGAAACCCTGGAAAAACTGAAAGCCTTCGGCCAGCAGGAAGGCGTTACCCTGTTCATGACCCTTTTGGCGGCCTTTCAAACCTTTTTACATCACTACAGCGGGCAGGATGAAATACTGGTCGGTTCGCCCATTGCCAACCGTACCCGCTCGGAAACGGAGGCCCTGATCGGCTTTTTTGTCAACACGCTGGTCTTCCGCGCCGACTTTGACGAGCGGCTCACCTTCCGCCAGCTTCTGGCCCGCACGCGAAAGGATACCCTGGACGCCTACGGCCATCAGGATTTACCTTTCGAACAACTGGTGGAAATTCTTCAACCCGAAAGGGACATGAGCCACTCGCCCGTTTTTCAGGTGATGTTTGTGTTGCAGAACACGCCCAGCGGCGAGGTGGATATGGGCGACAGCCGCATCCGCCCCATCGAGGCCGAACAGAAAATCGCCAAATACGACCTTTCGCTGATCGCCATGGAAAGCCCCCACGGGCTGCAGGTGGAGTTTGAATACAACACCGATCTCTTCCATGAAAAAACCATCCGGCGCATGCAGGAGCGCTTCGCCTTTCTGCTGGAGATGCTGGCCGATCAGTGCGACCGGCCGGTCAGCGCGCTCTATTTGCTGCCGGACAAGGAGCGTGAAAAGGTGCTGGCCCTGGGTCGCGGACAGCGGCATCCCGCTCCCGGCCGGGAATTGATACAGCATCTTTTTGAAGAAACGGTTCTGCGCTATCCTCATCATACGGCGGTGGTTTTTAAGGATCGTTCGCTGAGCTTTAAGGAATTGAACGAACGGGCCAACCGCCTGGCCCGTTTTCTGCGGGATAGCGGCGTCGGCCCGGAAAAACTGGTGGCCATTTCGCTGGAGCGCTCCGTGGAGATGGTCGTGGGCCTGCTGGCCGTTATCAAGGCCGGCGGGGTTTATGTGCCCGTGGACCCCGATTATCCGCTGGAACGTATCTCCTATATTTTAGAGGACGCCAAAAGTCCCTGGCTGCTGACCTCCCGCGCGCTCGGGGAGCGCTTCCGGGATTTAGATGCCCGGCTTATTATGCTGGACGACCCCCTGCCCGGGGCATACCGGGAAAAAACGGAAAATCCGCGCTATCTCAACCAGCTGGAGAATCTGGCCTATGTGATATACACCAGCGGCTCCACCGGCCGGCCCAAGGGCACCATGCTTACCCATCGCGGCCTGTGCAACCTGACCCTGCGGCAGATTGAGGATTTTCAGCTTACCCCGGAACGGCGCTGTCTGCAGTTTGCCAGTTTCAGTTTCGACGCCTCCGTCTCGGAGATATTCACCACCCTGGTCAGCGGCGCCGCCCTTTATCTTATGGACAGGACCACCCAAACATCCACAAAAAAACTGACCGGCCTGATGCGCGACAGCCGCATCACCACGGTAACGCTGCCGCCATCGCTTCTCACTATTCTCAAGGATGAACCACTGCCGGATCTGCACACGCTCATTTCCGCCGGTGAAGCGCTGGCTCCCGATCTGGCGCGCCACTGGTCTGCTAAGTGCCGTCTGCTTAACGCATACGGCCCCACGGAAAACACCGTCTGCGCCAGCCGTTATGAGGTAAGTCCGGAGGAAAAACGGGCCACCATTCCCATCGGCGCGGCCCTGGGTAATGTGCGCCTTTATGTTTTGGATGAGAATATGAACCTGACGCCTACCGGACTGCCGGGCGAACTTTACCTGGCCGGAACCAACCTGGCCCGGGGCTACCTTAATCGTCCCGACCTGACCGCGGAGCGTTTTCTCCCCGATCCCTTTGACGGGGAGCCCGGCGCGCGTATGTACCGCACCGGCGACAGGGTGCGCTGGCTGGAAAGCGGACATCTGGAATTTCTGGGCCGGGCGGACAGCCAGTTAAAAGTGCGCGGTTTCCGTATAGAGCCCGGAGAGATCGAGGCGCGCATGCGGTCCCATCCCGCCGTGAAAGACGCGGTTTTGAACCTTGCCCGCGGCGGGAACGGCGTTTCCTATCTGGCCGCCTATGTTATCTGGAAGGAAGAGGCCCGGCCGGAAGCCTTGAAAACGGCCCTGAGCGAACACCTGCCGGACTATATGGTTCCCGCCGTCTATATCGCCCTGGAACAGATACCGCTTACGCCCAATGGCAAGGTGGATTATCGCGCCCTGCCCCAGGCGGCCCTACAGGCGGAAACGGCCGGCAGCGAATACATCGCGCCGCGTAACGCCATGGAAACGCGCCTGGCGGAGATATGGGAAACCATACTCGGCGTTACGAATGTGGGCGTGCGGCACAGCTTTTTTGAACTGGGCGGCCATTCGCTGATGGCCATGCAGTTGTTGAACGCCATCGAGAAGCAGTTTAAAAAAGACGTCACCCTGATCGACTTCTTTAAGGAACCCACCATAGAGCATCTGGCCGCCCTGCTTACGGAAGAGCACACCGAAGAGAGCGGTGTCAGGCTGATGCAACTGGCGAAAGGCGCGGCCAACCGGCCGGCCGTCTTTTTTGTCCATCCCTCGGGCGGCGCCGTGCACCATTATCAGGAACTGGCCGGGCGCCTGACCGCGGGATTGCGTTTTTACGGCATTCAGGCCCAGGGGCTGGACGGAAAAACGCCCCTGCATAAAACCATAGAGGAGATGGCCGAGGCCTATATCGGCGCCATGAAGGAAGAACAGGCGGAAGGCCCCTATATCCTGGGCAGTTGGTCGCTGGGTGTTATCATCTCCTACGAAATGGCCCGGCAGCTGCGCGCCCGGGGCGATGAGGTGGCCCTGCTGATGCAACTGGATCAGGGGCCCTTTGTTGAACATAAAAGTCCCGAGGATACCGCCGAAATGCTGACGGAGATGTTTAAGCGCTATTTTGAGGTGGATACCGAAGCGCTGCGCAAGCTACCCGAGGACGAGCAGTTCCGGGTGGTGCTCAAAAAGGCCAAAAAGGTGAAAGTGGTGCCCCGTTTTGTGCGGGTTGCCGACTTTCAGCGCTACATCACCGTGAACGAGACACAGATTCAGGCCTGGCTCAAATACAGGCACAAACCGCTGCCGGGAGCCGTTCATCTGTTCCGCTCCGAAGAGAACCGGGACAAGGGCGATTTACGCTGGGGCGAACTGTGCGGGCAGGTGCATATCATCGACGTGCCGGGCGATCATATAGCGATGCTTCAAAACCCCGATGTGCGCGAACTGGCCCAGGCCATGGACGCCTTGCTGAAGGAGAACATCAAAGCCTGAGAGCGCCGGCCGCCGCGGGCGGACTAATTTTTTTGTTCGATAGTAAAAAAAAGTTAAGTTTAGCAAAAAATAGTAACTAAAAGCCAGAGTATGAGTCATAACGAAACCGCAACGCTGAAGAACGAGGGGCACAGCCTGTCCACAAGCAACAAGTTGTTCAATCGCAACTATCTTATGTTGTTTCAGGGACAGTTTGTAAGCCGCCTGGGTAACAGCATCTACTCCATCGCCATCATGATCTGGCTGAAACAGATCACCGATTCGGGAACGGTTATGGGCATATTTGCCGCCTCCACGGCCCTGCCCATGATTATGATGAGCGCCATCGGCGGCGCCGTGGCCGACCGTCTCCCGCGTAAGGCCATCATCGTCGGTACCGATGTGGTTAGCGGGCTGGCCATGTTGTTCCTGGCGGCAACCTTTTACGCGAATCTGCCGCCGGTTTACAGTATCGCGGGGGTCTTTATCGCCGGGCTGATCATGTCTACCATGCGCGCGTTTTTCGGGCCGGCCATCAATGCGGCCATCCCCGATCTTGTTCCGGAAAAACGCATTTCCGGCGCCAATTCCATGGGCAAGTTGTCGGAAAAATTCAGCCAGTTTTTCGGCTATTTTTTCGGCAGCCAACTGCTTATGATTCTTGGCCTGCCCATTCTGGTTATCATCAACGGCGTCAGTTATCTTTTATCCGCCTTCAGCGAATCGTTCATCCACATCCCGCAGCGCCTGCCGGAAAAAACAAAGGGGGTAAAGGCGTATCTGCGGGCCTTTAAGACTGATATTGGCGAAGGGCTGCGCTATATTGGCCGGAACCGGGGGTTAAAAAAACTGCTCTACCTCTCCATTTCCACGGCCTTTTTCTCCACGCCGATCATGATCCTGTTGATTTTTTACGTGACCGATTTTTTAAAGCTCGGCGAGCAATGGTTCGGTTATTTTCTGATCGATTTCGGGGTCGGTTCCCTGGTGGGCACCATCATCGTCAGCATCTTTAACGTGCATGGCGCCGCCCGGAAATTCTTTCTGATACTCTTTTTAATTTTCGAAGCGGTGGGTTATGCTCTGCTCGGTCAGGTTTCTTCCGCGGAGCAGGCCCTGGCCCTGGTGTTCATCGGCGGAGTGATGAACGGGTTCACCACCATCAGCATTTTTACCCTGATGCAGATTACCACCCCCAGTAAAATCCGCGGCCGCATCTTTGGCACGCTGACCACCCTTTCCGGCGCCATCGCTCCCCTGGGCATGGCCCTGGGCGGTTTTTTATACGACTTTTTCGACAAGGACATCGCCATGATCTACGGCATATCCGGCGCCGGTATGCTGGTGGCGGTATTCTTTGTCTCGCTGAGCAGGGACTTCCGGCGTTTTATCGCCTATCAAACCCCGGAACAACTCGGTCATACCGGCTTCAGCTATACGATAAAAAAAGTACACAAAAATCAAATTTTAGAACAAAAAGAACGTTTCATTGAAGAACAATTCAAAAAAACAAGGAGTCAATTATGAGTGAAGAACGCGAGGACAAAACCGTATATAAGGTTGTTGTTAACGACGAAGAGCAATACTCAATTTGGCCGGCCGACCGCGAGAACGCGCCGGGTTGGAAAGACGCGGGCAAATCGGGCAGCAAGCAGGAATGCCTCGATTATGTGAAAGAGGTCTGGACCGATATGCGTCCCAAGAGCCTGCGCGAAAAAATGGACGCGCAAAAGTAAATCCGTTTCATCGCCGGGAAACCGGCGATGCATCATAGTCAAACAACAGACCTTTTATATCCGTCCGGAATACGGCTAATGCATAACAGAGGACAGGCGTGTGGATTCAAAAAAACTGGTAACCATCCTGACGGCACTATTAGCGGTTGAATGGATATTCGCGGCCATTGCGCCCTATGACCGGAAAGACTGGCTCCTGGAAAATATCCTGGTCATTCTTTTTGTACCGGTGATCTGGCACAGTGTGTTAAAGGCTCCCCTGAGCAGGCTTTCATACATCTCCCTGTTTCTCTTTTTATATCTGCATGAGTTGGGCTCGCACTACACCTACGCCCAGGTGCCTTACAAGGAGTGGGCCGCTTCTCTTTTGGGCTGGGACTTAGGCGGGGGCCGTAATAATTTCGACCGTCTGGTACATTTCCTGTACGGTTTTTTGTTTACCATCCCGGTTATGGAATGGTTTGCCCGTAAATATTCCCTAAGGGGATTTGTAAAATATTTTTTACCGGTTAATCTGATCATGTCCACCTCCATGATTTATGAACTGATCGAATGGCTGGTGGCGGAACTTTTTGGCGGTGATTTGGGGCAGGCCTATCTGGGCACCCAGGGCGACGTGTGGGACGCCCATAAGGATATGGCCCTGGCCAGTCTCGGCTCCGTGTTAATAATGGGCCTCTATCTTCTGTATAAAAAAAGGTACGTGAAAAACAGATGAACAGAACATCGAATCCGTGGCTGGTAAAAAGCGCGGTAAAACAGAACCCGAAATTAAAACTCTTTTGTCTGCCCTTTGCCGGCGGCAGCAGTGTGGCCTACCGGGATTGGGGCCGTTTGTTACCGGACGGCATAGAGGCCATCGCCGTGGAAATTCCCGGCCGGGGACAGCGTCTGATGGAGCCGCTGATCACCAGCCTTCCCGAACTTGTGGAGCAGATAGGCGCCCACATCCGGGATGAACTGGACAGGCCCTATGCCTTTTTCGGGCACAGCATGGGCGCCACCCTGGCTTATGAACTGAGCCATCATCTGGCCACCCGCTTTAACACGCAACCCGTTTTCCTTTTTCTTTCGGGACGGAGCGCCCCTCATCTTTGCGACCGGGAAGAACCGATCCACCAACTGCCGGACGAGGACTTCCGCGAGAAAATACGCAGTTTTGAAGGCACACCGCCGGAGATTATGCAACATAAAGAGCTGATGGAGCTGCTGATGCCGATAATCCGCGCCGATTTTAAGATGGTGGAAACCTATGTTCATGAAAGCCGTCCACCTCTGGATATTCCCATGAGCCTGTTTGGCGGGCTGGAGGATGAAAGCACCCCGCGCGCACATCTTGACGCCTGGCAGGGCTATACGACGTCCTCGTTTTCCGTGCGCATGTTTCCCGGCGGACATTTTTTTCTGCAAAAACAGACAGGACGCATACTTGAGCTGATTCTTCGTGACCTTAGCGGAATTATGGCTCTCTAAGGTATTATGAACAGCGATTTGTGGCATACATATCATGATGAACGGCCCGCCGCGGACGAACTTTTTATCTGGCTGCTCGATTTTGAGCGCCTGGGGAAAAGCACGAGATTTGAGGCCATGCTAACGGAAGAGGAACGGAATCGCGCCGCGCGTTTTTATTTTGAAAAAGACCGCCGCGCCTTCACCATTACCCGCGGTTATCTTAAGGAACGCCTGCAAACGTTGAGCGGTTTGCCGGTCGCGGACAGAAACTTTGAGTTTAACAGTCAGGGCAAGCCCTATCTTAAGGGCTCTTCTCTTTTCTTTAACGTATCGCATTCGGGAAAAAAAGCGCTTGTGGCCCTGACCCCGCTGGCGCCCGTGGGCGTGGATGTGGAAGCGTTCCGCCCCGATATGGGCACGGAAAAGATAGCCCGCCGCTTTTTTTCGGAAAAAGAGGTCGCGGAATTCAACGCCCTGCCCCCGGAGCAGCGCCCCCAGGGCTTTTTTAATGCCTGGACGCGCAAGGAGGCCTTTATAAAGGCCGCGGGACTGGGGCTTTCCATGCCGCTGCACTCTTTTGACGTGAGCCTGACGCCCGGCCGCGAGGCCAGACTGATCGCGGCCCGCCATCCCGGATATGACGCGCGGGACTGGCATTTAGACGCGCTGCCTATCGAACCGCCTTATGCGGCGGCTTATTGCATAAAACACACATCCGCCCGGGTTCGCCTGTGGCTGGCAGAATAAGGACAAAGCAAACCATGCAGATACTTGTCGGGACAAAACTTAACAACTGGGTAAAACTTTTTGGCCGTCATTTTAGGGAAATACCGGCCGGGAAGCTGGGTGTCGCCCTGCAACTGACCATTACCACCTACTTCCGCAATAACCGTTTTGAAGCGAAAGAGCATGAAGCATATGGCGATAAAATAGAAGCGGCCCGGGTAAATCCGGCACCGGTATTCGTTCTGGGCCACTGGCGCAGCGGTACTTCCCATCTGCACCGGCTTTTAAGCCTGGGGGAGCAATTCACCTACCCCACGGTGTTTGATATATACAGTCCGCACTCCTTTCTGTACACGGCCCCGATGCTTCACGAAAGAATGAAAACAGCTGGCGCGCAAAAAAGACCGATGGATCAGATGAAAATAAAATTTGACGATCCCGGCGAGGATGAGTTCGCGCTGGCGGTGATGTCCCTGATGTCCCCCGTGCTGGCCTGGGTATTCCCTAAATCCACGGCCTTTTACGACCGCTATCTGACCTTTGAAGAAGTGGATCAAAAGGAGATAGACCACTGGAAGGCGCAATTCCTTTACTTTATAAAAAAGCTGAATACGCGGAATCCCAAACCGGTTATCCTTAAGTCGCCACAACATACGGCGCGTATACGATTGCTTAAGGAGATGTTCCCCGGAGCGCGGTTTATCCATGTGCACCGCAATCCGTACGATGTTTACAACTCCACGGTTAAACTGTATGAAAAAACCGTGCGCCCCATGCAACTGACCGACAGCATCGCCCCGGAGCAGATGCGGGAAGGCATTATTGAGCGCTACGCCACCATGTACCGCAATTTTTTCCGGGAGAGCGCTCTTCTTCCGGAAGATCAGTTTTTGGACGTCAGCTATGAAGAGTTGGACCGCCAGCCGCTTCAACTGATAGAACGGATATTCAAGCATTTTGGCTTTGAGGGCTATGAAGCCTACGAGCCTTTGCTGAAAGCGCATCTTGACAACATAGGAAATTACAAAAAGAACACATATACCCCCGTGGCCGAACCCTGGCTTTCGCGCCTGAACAGGGAATGGGCCATTGCCTTTGATAAATGGAATTATCCTCTAAAAACGGAGAACTAATGGATAGTGTTACCGGCCTGTTACCCGGACAGTGGTATAACCTGCTTCGGGATAACGGATTTAAGATTAGCCGGCCGGGGCGGACGGCCCTAATTACCGCCCTCAGCTTAAGAAACAGGAACTACCTTAAAAAAGAAAGGAGCCTTTATCCCGCGGAACCGCCTTCGGCGCCGGTCTCTCCGCCGCCCCTGTTTATTTTGGGACATTGGCGCAGCGGCACCACCTTTCTGCATAATCTTTTAAGTCTGGACGAGCGGCTTACCTTTCCCCATGTCTATCAGGTAAACAATCCTCACACATTCTTGCATATCAGAAATTGTTTTCAAAAGGAACTCAGGGAGCGTTCCGCGAAGAAACGATCCATGGACAACATAAAGACCTCACCCGTTTCTCCGGGAGAGGATGAGTTTGCCCTGGCCGTCTTAACCCTGACCTCGCCACTGATCGGCTGGTTGTTCCCACAGCGGCAGGAATACTATGACCGCTACACTACTTTTGAAAAGGTCGCCCCGGAAGTTACGGAGCAGTGGAAAAAAAGCTATGGCGCTTTTTTCAGCAAAATTCAGTATGCCGATCCGGGCAAGCCCATTCTTTCAAAATCGCCCTTAAACACGGCCCGCATAAGGCTTTTAAATTCCATCTTTCCGGGAGCGCGCTTTATTTTTATCCACCGCCATCCCTTGCAGGTTTTTAAATCAACCCGCCGTCTGTACGACAGCGCCATCGCGCTTTCCGCTTTACAACAACGGAAATACGACGTCGACGCGCGCATCCTGAAACGCTATGCGGAGATACACGACGCTTATTTAGAGCAAAAGAGGGAGATTGACAGCGACAAGCTTTTGGAAGTATCTTTTGAAGAACTCGATTCTGATCCGCTTAAGGTGCTCCAACAGATATACCGTTTTCACAAGCTTGAGGGTTTTGATGATTTAAAAAAGGAAGCGGAACCGTATCTGAGCGGCCTGAACCATAAAAAGAACAGATACAATGAGGCGGAGCCCGGAATCATTGAAAAAATTAAACGGCATTGGGAACCCTTTTTGAGGGAATGGAATTACAAGCTTTAATTTTTGTAAATTACACCTTGCTCACTTAATATAACGATAATGAAATATTTAGTATTACTAACAGGTCTGACCGGGTTGCTTTTCCAAGGGTGTGACGCGCCCCGTCTGAATCCATTAGACCCGGCCGCCGAAAATTATCAACTTCAGTCCGAAACGATTCAGTTGCGCCGTTTAAGCAACCCCGCCCTTCCCGTTCCCTCGGTGCGTGTGCTGGCTCCGGAGATCGGTCTGAGCGGCCTGAGCGACGCCAACGGAGACGTTCGTTTTTCCCACGGACGGATCGCAAGCTATGCCGTGAGGACGGAAAGCGACCTCTATTTTGACAACGGCGCCACCATAAAAGGCGGCGCCTTTAACGATCCCCTGCTGTTAAACGCCAGACCGGTTATCCATAGCCGGATCGTCCATTCCATTTATAACAACACCAACAAATCAACCGAGTATCTGGCCCGTCTGGAGGTTAACGATCCCGATGGTCTTACCGACATCCGCGCCGTGGAACTTCAGATAGCGGAAAATGCCTACCGGGATACCCTGCGGGTGTTGGACGGCATGAAGGGGCTTTTTATCACCAACAAAAATATAACTGAAATCGACGCGGGAATGACCGCCGGTGAGTTACCGGAAAAACACTTTTTCTTTACCGTCTTCAACCAAAACGGGGACTCGGTACAAACGGACGCCTCAACAATAACCCGGGTTATCGTGCAGGATATCTACTTTACGGAACCGGCGCCGCAAAGCACGCTCAGCGGCGATATCACCTTCCGTTGGAATGATTTTAGCCTGGATTATCCCTTTAGCTTTGAGCTGGAGATTTTTGCCATCGTGGACAACAGTTTTCAACTGATAAAAAAGTATGAGGCCATTCCCTCCGTTCAACGGGAAATGACTGTCAGTGACGGTCAGGTGCTAGCCTTGCTTTCGCCGTTAAACAACTTTGCCCGTGTCAGTATTGTTGACAATTCACAAAATATTTGTTATTCCGTTCCACTCTTTTTTACCTACAGTCCGTAATATGTCACAATTCGATTCCATAGACCTAAAGGAGCTGGAAGCTCTGCACGCGCTTACGGAAAAGATGGCCTCCCTCGAGGACGATCAGGAAATCCTGAGGACGGTATTAAAACACTTCGTTATTCAGATCGGCGCGGAGGTGGGCGCGTTTATATACTACGACCGGCAAAGCGACAGCTTTGATATACGGATTATAGAGTCCACCCTGCCCGTACATGATGAAGCGAAATATTTTTCCCAAACGGTTTTCAGGAAAATACTGGAAACGCGCCGCGCCCATCTTAGTTTTGATACCGGCACGGATGAGGAGCGCCCTCAAAGTAAAAGCATTGTCATTAATCAGATTCACGCCATTCTGGCCTTTCCCCTGATCATTAACGATCAGGTATACGGCATCATGTATTTCGACAGCAGGCACAGCCGGCAAAAATTTACCGAGGAGTCCCGGCAGCTATTGGCTTTTTTCGCGCCTATCGCCTCCCTGACGCTGGCCCGGGCACTTAGCGGAAAGGAAATCCGCCGGGAAAATGCCCTTTTAAAAAGCCGCCTGCCCGGTGAAAAACTGCCCGACATTATCGGGGAATCCGCCGCCATAAAACAGGTAACGCGCCTGGTGCATAAAGTGGCCCCCACCGACGCCTCCGTATTGATACTCGGAGAAAACGGGGTAGGCAAGGACCTCGTCGCCCGGGCCATTCACCGTTTGAGCAAGCGCCGCCACAAACCCTACATGGCACAATTCGTGGGCAACCTCCCCGCCACGATTTTGGAAAGCGAACTTTTCGGATATAAGAAAGGGGCGTTTACCGGAGCGAACTCGGATAAAATGGGTATTTTTGAGGCCGTGGACGGAGGAACCCTTTTCCTTGATGAAATTTCCGAACTCTCCTTTGATCTGCAGAGCAAGCTGTTGCGTGTTTTACAAAACAAGGAGATTAAGCGGCTTGGCGAAAACACGATCCGCCGGATAGATGTGCGCATTATCGCCGCCACCAACAGGGACTTAAAGCAAATGATCGCCGAGGGACGTTTCCGGGAAGACCTCTATTATCGGCTCAATGTCATATCCCTTACCGTTCCCCCCTTGCGGGAAAGGCGTGATGATATCCCCCTGCTGGCCGAACATATCCTGAAAAAACTATCGGGGGAGGAGGAACGGCGTCTTTCCGCGGGGGCCATAAAAAAACTCATGGTCTACAACTGGCCCGGCAATGTCCGCCAATTGGAAAACGTTTTACAACGGGCCCATATAGTCAGTGAGGAGGAGACGATCCGGGAAGAAGATATTTTACTTGACGACGCGGGAGAAACCATGGACGGCACCATGGAAGAGCTCAAGAACCGGCTTATCCGCCAAAGATTAGAGCAGTTTAACGGTAATAAAACCCTTGCGGCTAAAAGTCTGGATATTTCCCTGCGTTCACTGCAAATGAAAGCCAGGGAGCTGGGCCTGTAATGACCATCGACCGCTACCGGATTATAGAAGAGATCGCCCGTAACGGCCCGATTACCGTTTACCGCGCCCATCATGAGATATTAAAGCGCATAACACTCCTGAAGGTGTATGACGGCGCCGACCAGGAGTTGATTGCCCGCTTTGAGGAAGAAGCCCGCATCGTGGCCGCCCTGGAATCCGACTTTGTCACCCGGATTTATGATTTCGGTTTTGCCAACGACCATCTCTTTTTTATTGCCGCGGAATATGTGGAAGGGGGCAACCTGACCCGCTATCTTTCCCGGCGGCAACCGGACATGGAACAACGGATCCGCCTGTGCGCGCGGATAGCCCAAGCGGTATGCTATATACACGACAAGGGGTATATACACCGCGACCTGAAACCGGAGAACATTCTGGTTACCGGGGAAGGAGAAATAAAACTCACCGATTTCGGCATTTCCCTGCATGAGGCGATAAAAAGGCACACCCCGGATCAAAAGCTGGTGGGCACGCCGCTGTATATGGCGCCGGAACAGGTGAATAATTTACCGGTAAGCAGGCAAACGGACATCTTTGCCCTGGGGACCATTTTTTACACACTTTTCACGGATCACCCTTTCGACGCCCCGTCCTATGGGGAAATATTCGCTAAAATCATCAGCCACCGCCAGCCGCCCCTGGCGGAAACGGATGCGCGGATACCGGAATGGTTCTCGGAACTGGTTCAGCAGATGTTGCAAAAAAAGGCGTCCAAACGGCCGGAAGACCTGCACTCGGTTCTGCAAACCTTTCGCCGGTACACGGATATGCCAAATAATTCCGGGGATGTGGAGGATGAAAGAAGAAGAATGCATCCCCTTGCCGGACTTCTTATTCTGTTGGTTCCCTTACTGCTTTATGTGATGTTTTCCATGGTTAGGGAGCGGCAGCAGCGCGAGCCGGTACAACCGCTTTCTCCGGCCGACTCAGGCCTAAGCCGCCAACAGGATACCACCGTACAACCGGATTCTCTTCCGCGGCCGGTCAAGGCGCAACCCTCCCGCCCCGCGCAACAGACGGATAACGACGGCAGCCCGGCCGGACTTACCGTCAATAAGGAACCGGCTCGGCTTTGGGTAAACGCCTTCCCCTGGGCAAGAGTCTACATTGATTATGACTTTATAGACGTCACCCCCCTTAAGGATACGCTGCAACTCAAACCCGGCTGGCATAAGCTTCAGCTACAGAATCCCGCCTATGCCACCTGGACCGATTCCGTGTTTTTAAAGGCGGGGGAGTTTAGGGAACTGGGCTATCATCTGGACTCTTTGTGCTATACCATGCGTATACAGGTTCAGCCCTGGGGCAAGGTCTACATCGATGGGGTTTATATCGGCGACACGCCTCTTAACAAACCCTTGTTGTTGACTAAGGCCAACAAATCGCTTACTATTAAAAACAGATATTTTAAAACCTATACGGAAAAGCTTGAATGGGACGGCTCCCCCGTTGTGGAAAGAAAAATCATTTTAGAAAAGAAGGCCGGGATTCAATGAATATTTTTATAACGCGTCTTATGGCAATCGTGCTGTTAAGCGCTTCCCTGTTTTCTCTCAGGGCCCAGTCGGGACAAAAGGCGCTGAACGATCTGGAGAGAGAGTTCTCAAAATTTGCCTATGAAAAAGTGATTAAAAAAGGTGAATACTATCTTGGGGAATCCTATATCAATCAAAAAGATTCCCTGGCCATCTATACCTACCTTTTGAATGCCGCCTATGCCCTGCAAGATACCTCCCGGGCCAGAAGATATATCAACGGCATTTTGGATATTAACGGTAATTACAGCATGGATGCCAAAACCACTTCGCCCAAAATAATCGAACTATTCGAGATGGTTAAAAAGCAGCGGCCGCGCTACCCCGGGCCCGAAAAAAAGAGCCCCCCCGCCAAATCCGCGGTTATACGCGGGCCCTCCGCGGGTCCCGAACTGTTTCTTTCAACACTGGCTCTGCCCGGCAGCGGGCACTGGCAGGCGGGCCTTAAACCGGAAGCCTACTACAAAACCGGTATAAGCGGCGCTCTTTTAACGGCGCTGCTCTACACCACCGTTCAGGCCGCCCGGCTGGAGAAAAGCTACCTGTCGGCCTCGCTTTCCGGGGAATTTGAGGCGCGCTATGCCGATTATAACCGTATGTATAAAAGCCGTAATTTTCTGATAGGCGCCTATGTAGCCTGGGGGCTGTATAATGTTTTTGACCTGGCGGAATCCATGCCCGGGCTGCATATCAACAACACGGGGGAACGTATCTCCCTGGGCCTTAATATTCGGCTCCGATAAATTTTATGCATTTTTTTCATTACTATGCATTTTTTTCATAGTAAAAACTGACATTTATTTCTTTCACTATCTTCTCTTCCCCCATTGTTCCCGTTTTAAGCGCTTTTATTTTTATGGCACGGCTATTGCAAAGCTGTACCGTGTTCAAAAGTAACCACTATCCACAGGAGGTACATATGAAAAACATATTTACCAAAAGGTTGCCTCTTTTTGCAGCAACCCTGTTTTTTTTCTTTGGCGCCGCGCAGGCGCAATTGTTCCCCACCGTTTCGGGGACGGTAACACTGGACAGCGTTCCGGTTCCCAATTTTACTCTGTTTCTCTCCCCGACAGACACAACCCTGAATATTCCCGGTCTGCCCCAGGAGACGGCAGAGGATGGTACATACAGCTATAACCTTATTCCCGGCGTCAGCTACACCATCACCGCCTACGATACCTTTTCCTACAAACCTTTCAGTGAGACGGTAACGGCGGAAGGCACAAACAACTACATCGTTGACATTGCTCTGGAAGCCCGTCCTCAAGACGCTCAGTTTGCCGGTTCCGTGGCTTTTCAGGGAAATGCCGTATCCACCGATATTTATCTGTTAAAACTGGATGATGGCGTTGACCTTTCCGACTTCGAACAGGTAGAAAGCTACTATGCCCCGCCGGTGGTTCCCGTTCGTTGGGCTTCTTATCATTTTATGTCCGATGATAAGGGCGCCTTTAACGGCGGATTGCTCTTCGGTAAGTATGTAATCTATGTTCCCGGCAATGATCAATATCTGCCTTACTGGTCAGCCTTTGAGGCCAACGGCGATATTTCCGCTTTCGCCATTAATCTGGTTGAAAAGGTTTCCGTATCGGGCGCCGTGGCCAATTTTGAGGGATACAGCAGTGTTAAAGTCGGCGCTTTTTCCATAAATGCCGGCCGGCCGTTTTCCGCCGAAGTCAATATGCAGGACGGAACCTACAGCCTTGATGTGGCGCCGGGCGAATATGTTTTCCAGATAACGGCCTACTTCTTTGTCGATGATGAGCCCTACACCTATGTCGCCTACTATGACGGCAAATCCAAGCCTTCCGAGGCCGATCATGTTATGGTGGAAGGCGATATGCAGGGCATCGACTTTACCTTGCCGAATCCCGATGTTTCCCCCTTTACCGTCACCGGCATGGTCAGCAGCAATCAAAGCGGAGCCGCGATTGCCGGCGCTCATGTGACCGTTGTCAGCGTTAATGCCGCCCAGAACACAATGCGCAGCTATGACGCCGTGACCGATGAAAAAGGCATGTATACCATCAACGCCCAGACACTGCTTGCCGAAGATTCCCTTATAGCCTTTGTCAACGCCGATGGTTTTTTTGCCGAATTCTATGATAATCAAACAACATTCCTGACAGCCGACAAGGTGGTTTTCCGTCCCAATGATGTTATCACCCTGGACTTTGGCCTGGATACACTGGATACCAGCAACGGCTACAGGATCAGCGGTACCGTAACCGATACCCTGGGCAACCCCATTCCCTTCGGTCAGGTAACGGCCTATACTACGGCAACCAATATCGGCGTAACCTATGTTATGGTCGACTCCCTGGGCAACTATTCCTTCGACGCCATCTTTCCCAGTGGCAGCACAGTTTATCTGCAATGCTGGGCCGGTTACGATTATAAGCCTCAGATGTATGATCATGCCGATACATGGGAAGACGCCACACCGATTCAGATTGACAACGCCGATGTCAGCAATGCCAACTTTGAGCTGAAGCCCATGCCGGCCAGCCGCTTGCCCCTTGGCTATATCAGTGGCACGGTTGTGATCAACAATAACGGTGTTAATGCCGCGGAAGAAAATCCGTATGAAGGGGTTAATGTTTATCTCCGGGATAAGGAAACGAATAAGGTTAAGCAGGTTGACTTTGTTGATGAAAACGGCAGCTATACCCTGCCCATCGAGACTTATGGTTCCTATGAAATTATCGTATCCGCTCCGGGTCACGAAGACCTTGGTCAGGACGTCGATGTAACACAGGAAAGCGGTCTGGATGTAACCGGCGTTGAAGTTAGCCTTGGCCCCACGGGTATTGAAAATCCGGTTGACGGATTGATGCCCAAAACAACTCAGTTGCATAACGCTTATCCGAATCCGTTTAACCCCTCTACCACGATTTTGGTTGACATGGCTCAAACTGAAGTTGCCAGCCTGACCATTTATAACGTGGCCGGACAAAAAGTGGCTACACTGTACAGCGGTGTTCTTCCCGCCGGAAAGCGTCAGTTTACCTGGCACGGCGTGGACGCCAATGGCCATCAGGTGGCTTCCGGGTTATACTTTTATCAACTGAGAACTAAAGAAATGACCCAAACGAAATCTATCATCTTCCTCAAATAAGCTAACTCCTCAAATTAGCTTAACCCCAAGGTCCCCCGAATATCCCCGGGGGACTTTTTTTTTGCAAAAAAAAAGGATTCTATCTTCAACATAGAATCCTTTTTTACTTCACGTTTAACTATCAGGCCGAAAGAGAATGGCTTCCCTCAACGCCGTGATTAAAATGATGGTTCCATTTAGACTTTAACAGACTCATTCTCAGGACATCATGGTATTCGTCTTCTATAAGAATATCATGATATAACAGCCCCTCAAGCTCAAAGCCGAAACGACTGTTAAGATTTATATTGTTGATATTTGTATCCAGGGAATGGATAAAAACCTTATTCATTTCAATTATGTGAAAAGCATAAAACAAAAACAGAAACGTGGCCAGTTTACCAATGCCCTTGTTGCGGAACTGATTGGTGCCGATAAACTTTTTCATCTCCAGTTTACGGGACTGCCGCTCAACGCCATCCGCGCCGATTATCCCCACAAAGGTGTCCTGATACATCACCGCCAGATAATCACGTGATTCACTTAGAAGATAGGCGCTTAGAGCCGCCTTTTCCTTGGGAAAAAAACGAATAAAAGTATTATTGATTTCCTTTTCTCTCAGCCAGTCGGCAATTGTCGGAATGTGTTCTTTTTTCAATGGGCATATTTTAACCGCTCCCAGGCGGAGGTACTTATCGGTTTGCCAATGATTATCTATTTGGCTTGTATCAAAGTCATAAAGATTTCCCGGCGAGGCATGGCCGTTATGGTTCCCTTTGGTTACATAATCAAGCAAATCCATGCTTACCGTTAGTATACCGCTTTTATTGACTCCCTGCTTAATTAACTCCTTGTAAAAGGAACTTGTTACGACGCGAAGCAATTGTTTTTGTTTTAAAGCATCAATGGAAACGGTATCATTCTCTGCCATTTTGACCTCCAAAGGGTGGGAAACATCCATGTATGGCCTTATTATACAGAAATAAAAAGAAGAATTCGTGTTCCTGCTCAATTATTTTTAGTTTTTTTTAGCACCATCATGGTAATGCGGGATTTACAGATAAGCCTGCTCTTTTCATCGATGATATCGATATTCCAAACCTGTGTGGACCTTCCGATATGCACGGGCGTGGCCTTACCCAACACATAGCCCTCTGTTTTTGAGCGGATATGATTAGCGTTGATCTCCAAGCCGACCGTATAATACTCCTCGGGATTCACAGAAAGATAACTGGCCACGCTGGCCACCGATTCCGCCAGAGCCAGCGAGGCCCCGCCATGCAAAATGCCCGCCGGCTGCCTGGTTCTTTCATCCACGGGCATGGAAGCGGTGAGTGATCCTTCCGTAATTTCCGTGAATAGGATATTCAGGTGCGACAGTAAAGTCTTTTTAGAAAAAGCGTTTATTTCTTCCAGGGCGTACTCTCTAAACCAGATCATTACCTTTCTCCTTATAGGACATATAACTTTCATACAGCTTATGACATAGTGGGGGCGCACTTTCTATTAAACGCCCGGCCGGAACCCGATCTTCATAGTAATCGCTGACAACTTTTATGGAAGTAAGCGGAAGCGACAGGCTACGGGCCTCTTCAGCTAAAAAAAACAATTCCATATCAACAATATTTACAGAGTATTTTTTTTGGGGGGGATGAACCGCCTCTCCGGCTTCCCGAATGGTCATACAACCCACACGGTGTAAGGCCAGGCCGCTTTTGGGCAGTTGTATCTCTTCTCCGGTGTCCGGCTGGTAACACAAACCGGCTTCCACAATCGTACCGATGGGCAAGGCGCGGTTTAGAACGGCGGCAAAACCCAGGTTAAGAAACTGAATATCCTTAAATTCCTTACTCAGCTTTTTTATTCCGGGCAAAATATGTCGAATTAGTTTATCTTTACTGCCGGTCTGGATCAGGCAGGTGTCGCCGGAGAGATAGCCAAAAGATTCTTTTCTAAAGGTCATTTTATTAAAAAAGCAGCGAAATTCCGCTCTATGGGCAATAAGGAGTACGATCATCTTTTTACTTGTCAGATGTGTAATTGAACACGAATGTGAAATATTTTATGCTTAAGTTACAGAATTTTCAGGAATAATGAGGGATTAATGAACCATAATAACAACCATAAAATAGATATTGACTCTAAATCATCATCCCATACCGGGTTTAAAGGCCTGTTTGAGAGAATGCTTCGCCGCTTTATGACAGTTACCTTTATGGCGGCCCTGATTCCCATTTATCTCTTAGCCATAGTTATCATTGGAATATCACTAACGCCCGGAGTCTATTTTTTTAATTTTGTCCGTGAATACACGTCGACCTGGTCTCCCCTCCTGGCGAACCTTTCACTGGGAGTGGCCATTGTCTCGGGATACTTTATGTATGGTTTTACAGTAATTTTTGTTACGCCTTTTTTCAATTTCATCCTCCCCTTCAGGCTTAAACCTTTCCGCGGCCCTTACTATTCCTGGGAGAGCGTTCCCTGGTATGTTCATAACGCCCTGCTCTATCTGGTACGCTATACCTTTCTGGAATTTGTAACGCCCACTCCCATCAATGTTTTGTTTTATAAAATGATGGGCATGAAAATCGGCAAGGGGGTACAAATAAACACTACCAACATCTCCGACGCTGCTCTTATAGAGCTTGGCGACAAAGTAACCATCGGAGGATCGGCACATATAATTTGTCATTATGCCGCCAAGGGATATCTGGTCATCGCACCGGTAAAAATTGAAAAAGGCGCCACCCTCGGTTTAAAATGCACTGTTATGGGAGACGTGCACATAGGAGAAAAAGCGGTTATCTCACCCCACGAGGTGGTGTTGCCCAAATCACGGATTCCCGCGCATTACCGCAAGAATAAGCCTCAGAAAGAGGTTGCCGAGATATAAAATATATGTTTTTTACCACTTTCGATTATTATCGGCCTTTTTACTATTTTACTGATGACAACTTTCACATAGCTAAATTATTTTTTCACTATTTTGAATCATCAGTTAATTAGGGTAACTATTTATCAACTAAGGAGAGCATTATGAATACCAAGAAGGTACTATTATCCGGATTTGTGCTTGGCGCGCTCGTATTGACGAGCTGTGAAAATGCCGCCGATGCCAATAAAGCCAAAATCGAACCGATTTCCATTGATCCCACACAGGAAGTGATTAGCAATGAAGCGGAAAATGTGGCCGCGATTGCCATCAACATGCAAAGCCGTGTTATTTTAGATCACCAGGAATTAATCGCGCTTGACGAAAAAGCCCTGGGAAAAGTGAGCGGTGATAAGGTTTACCGTTGGAACCCCGAGACCATGTGGCATACCTGGGAAGACGACCTTAACAATCCCGCATATCCGGAAGCCTTTGCCGGTCATTACAAGCGCGGGCAACAACATATCGACGCCCAGGGAAATATTGTAAAAAAAGCCAAATACGCCGTAGGTATCTACTTTTACTACAATACCAGCGGTAAATGGGGGTATGTAAATGATGAGCCTACCGGTACTTCCTGGAATCACAATATGGCTACAGAAGAAGATCCGGCCATTGCCATCGTAACCCAGGACGGTTACTTTTTTTCCGGTGACGCAGAGTATCATACCATCTGGGATGGTTACTATACCGATAAAACCGGCCAGTTTAACAACACTCTGGTTCGTTTCGAAACCAATGTTGTAATGAGCGTTGACGAATTATTGATGAGCATGGATGGAAGCACCGTGACCATGTTTGGCGATCTTCACTTTGAAATGCTGCCCTGGACGGCGGATTTAACCGCTGATGGCAGTGATACCGTGAAAGGTTCCCTGAAATATAATGGTGTTACCGTACAGGAATTGACTTACAGCGTGGCAGAGCTTGTATCAAAAGCACAAAGTATTATGCCTTAGTTTCCTTAGTTAACTGAAGCACAAAAGCCCCGGCCTTTCGGTTGGGGCTTTTTTTTTACGGCATTGTCCACCTTCCCGCCGGGTGCCCACATATCCTTCGCGGCAAGCGTGCTCTTTTGTTCTACTTAAAGTAATGAACGCCGGACTTAAATATTTCCTGATCATGATTTCCCGGGACATTACAGGCCACAAAGGCCCCTGTTCTTTCCGAATGCCCCATTTTACCAAATATTTTTCCATCTGGGCTGCATATTCCTTCGATGGCATATACGGAGCCGGAGGGGTTGTTTTGCGCATCGCGGGCATATCCGCCGCCGGGAGTGGCATAGCGGCTTATAATTTGCCCCTTGTCCGCCAGTTCTTTTATTGTTTCCTCCGGGGCATAAAACCGCCCTTCCCCGTTTGAGACGGGAATAACATAATCTTCGTCCATGCTTAACAACTGTGTCCATGGCGAAAGGGACGACACTATCCGTGTGTGCACATATGCGGAATGATGCCTTTTTAAAAGATTAAAGGTCAGGGTAGGCGCACCCGCGGGCAGGCGATCCATAATGGTACCGTAAGGCAGAAGCCCCAGGCGAACCAGTGCCTGAAAACCATTGCAGACGCCCAGTATCAGCCCGTCGTTTATATCAAGCATTTCACGAACGGCATCGGCAATAAAGGGATTTCTGAAAGCTGCCGCGATAAACTTTCCAGAACCGTCGGGCTCGTCGCCCGCGCTAAAACCTCCGGGAATCATAATAATCTGACTGTCTTTAATCTTTTCCGCCATAAGTTTTAAAGAATCTTGCAGCATGGCCGCGGTTTTGTTTCTAAAAACAAATATTTCGGCCCGGGCGCCGGCCTTTTCCCAGGCAGAGGCGGAATCATATTCACAATTCGTGCCCGGAAATACGGGAATAAATACCTTGGGTCTGGCTATCGTATGGCGGCCGCGCAAACGTCCCTTTACATTTTTCACGTTGATCGCGTTGGTTTTCTCTCCGTCATGGCGGGTTGGGAATACGCTTTCCAGCGGTTCTTCAAACGCCCGGCGCAGCTGTTGTAATTCCAGGGTCATGGAACCTGCTTTTACAACGGCCTCTTTCACCGTTTTCCCTAAAAGCTCAAAGGCGCCCCCCTTTTCTTTCATCTCTCCAAAGGCTGCTTCATCCACCTCTAAAATAAGACCGCCATAATAGGGAAAAAAGATAGTGTCCGTTTCATTCAGCTCAAATCCGATTTCTTGTCCGAAGGCCATTTTTGTCAGAGCCGCCGCGCATCCTCCGGCTCCAATGGCCTGCGCGGCATAAATTTTATTTTTACCGATAAGCCCGTGAATTATATGATAGCCCTCCCGGGCAACATCCAGGGCGGGCACATATCCCTCATCCATGGGCACGGCAAACCTTACCAGCAAATGGCCGGCTTTTTTAAGGTGATTGCTGATTACATGAGAGGCTTTAACCGGGGCCAGGGCAAAAGAGACCAGGGTCGGCGGAACATGCAGATCCTTAAAACTACCGGACATGCTGTCCTTACCGCCTATGGCGGCCCGCCCGAGAGCCATTTGCGCCTTATAGGCGCCCAACAGGGCCGCATAGGGTTTGCCCCAGCGGGCCGCATCCGTGCCCAACTTTTCATAATATTCCTGAAAGGTGAAATAGATATCATCCACCCCGACCCCAACGGCAACAAGCCTGGCCACGGAATCCATCACCGCGTACATCCCTCCGTGAAACGGCGACCACTCGGAAAGATAGGGATCAAACCCCCAGCTCATGGCCGTGGCGGTCTCGCTTTCGGTAAAGGGCAGGCGGGAGACCATGGCTTCCGCGGGGGTGGCCAGATTTTTACCGCCAAAGGCGTTCAGGATGTTTAGCGTGCCGATGGAATTGTCAAACTGTTCCACCAGTCCCCGTTGGCTGCATATATTTATATCCGCCATGAGCTCCAACCAACTCCGGGGTTCCTGCGCGGGACGGTAATGTTTTCGGGGATGCAGATAGGCCTCCTCCGACGGCGCCTTAATATATACCCTGCTGCTTCGTCTCAGACCGTTGCTATCCAAAAATGAACGGGCAATATCTACAATATAGCGGCCCTTCCATTTCATTCTAAGCCGTTTTTCCTCCGTAACCACCGCTATTTTGACCGCGTTTACATTTTCAGCATCCGCCAACGTCAGCAACTCCTCATAATCTCCCGCGGAAATGACCACGGCCATTCTTTCCTGCGATTCCGACAAGGCCAGTTCGCTGCCATCCAGGCCTTCATATTTTTTGGGCAAACTGTCCAGATCAATATCCAGACCATCGGCCAGCTCTCCCACCGCCACGGATACGCCGCCCGCGCCGAAGTCATTTGCTTTTTTTACCAGCCTGCTAAAACGTGGATTTGAAAACAGGCGTTGCAGTTTTCTCTCCTCGGGCGCATTGCCCTTTTGTACCTCGGCGCTTTTTTCCAGGGCCGTGTCATCATGAGCCCGGGAAGAGCCGGTGGCCCCTCCAATACCGTCCCGGCCGGTGGCCCCCCCGACCAGAATGATATAATCTCCGGGGCGGGGCTTTTCACGGCGCACCTGTTTGGCGGGAACGGCGCCCACCACGGCACCTATCTCCATGCGCTTGGCCATATAGCCCGGATGGTAGATTTCCCGTACCAGACCTGTATTTAAACCGATCTGGTTGCCATAGGAGCTATACCCCTTTGCCGCCATGGTTGTAATCGTACGCTGGGGCAGCTTTCCGGGCAGCGTCTCCTCCAGGGGTGCCCGGGGATCCCCGCTGCCGGTAAGACGCATGGCCTGATAGACATAGGCCCTGCCGGATAAAGGGTCGCGTATGGCGCCGCCAAGACAGGTGGCCGCGCCGCCAAAGGGTTCAATTTCCGTGGGATGATTATGTGTTTCGTTTTTAAAGAGAATCAGCCAGTCTTCCTCGCCGGACGATGTATCGATCTTTATACGGATCGTACAGGCGTTTATCTCATCACTGACTTCCAACTCCGGTAGTTTTCCCGCTTTGCCGAGTTCCTTCATACATATGGTAGCCAGGTCCATCAAACAATCAGCACGCCCTGATGAACCGTAAACGCGTGAGCGTGAGGCCAGATATTCCCGGTAGGCAGCGCGGATGGGAGCGGTAAGCCCGGCCTCTTCAAACTCCACCGATTTAATTTCCGTTAAAAAGGTGGTATGACGGCAATGATCGGACCAGTAGGTATCCAACATCTTCAGTTCCGTTTTCGTGGGCTCTCTTTTTTCTCTGTCCCTGAAATAATCCCTGCAAAAAGCCAAATCCTCCACGGTCATAACCAAGCCCAGCTCACCGCGGAGTTTTTCCAGCTCTTTTCCACCGGCGGAGATAAATCCCTTTACAGAAGGAACCCTTTCCGGTTCACTGTAATCATCCCTTAAGGTGGAAGGCTTTTCCAGCCCGGCTTTACGGGAGTCCACGGGGTTGATGCAATATTTTTCTATCCTCGCCCTATCCCCGGGAGATATCCGTCCAAAAACGGCGATGACCCGCGCGCTTTTAACCAATGGCTCCTGGCGGCTATCCAGAATCCGGATACATTGCCCGGCGGAATCCGCTCTTTGATCAAACTGCCCCGGTTGGTAAGATACGGCCAGCAGAAAATCTTCGCCCAGGGGCGGCAGCTCTTCTTCGTACACGCGGTCCTGCACCACATCGGAAAAGATGGTGTCCCGGGCCCGCTGGTATATCTCTTGCGGAATGTTTCCTATATCATAGCGATTGAACAGACGAACATCTTTTACGGAAGGTATTTGAAGGAAATGCTGAAAATCATGGAGCAGGTTTTTGGCTTCCAGATCATAGCCGCTTTTTTTTTCTACAAAGATACGATATATCCCGGACATGGCGCCTCGCTGTTATGTGGAAGCGCCAATTTAAAAGTTCCGGCCCTTTTAAGAAAGAGAAAATTTAATTGATGGAATATGTGGGTTTCACATAGGGAAAGCTGACAATAAACTCGGTTCCTTGTCCCGGTTCGCTGTTCAGCGTTAACGCCCCGTCATAGTTTTCAACCAGGGATTTTACCATATAAAGGCCCAGTCCCGTTCCGGTCGGCCCGTCGCCGCTCCCGGCCTTGGGTTTGGTTGTAAAAAAGGGGTCGAAGATATTTTCCTGAACCTCCGGGGGAATACCCGGACCGTTATCCCTGATGGAAAAGCAGGCCCGCGTCTCTTTACGGTAGGTACGGATATCAATGCGGGCATCCTCCTGGTCATACATGGCGTCCAGCGCATTACGCAGCAGATTTTGGAATATCTGGTTTACTTCCCCCGGTACAACCTTTACATAAAGAGGTTCGGGCGTCAGCTCAATATTCTTTTTGGTGCTGTGTTTAAATTGTAAATCAG
This sequence comes from Calditrichia bacterium, assembly GCA_027006055.1. Lineage (GTDB taxonomy): Bacteria > Calditrichota > Calditrichia > Calditrichales > J004 > J004. The sequence goes on from JALTKX010000085.1 coordinate 34,559, forward strand.
CGTTAAAGAATTGGATTTCCTGTTCCAGCAATTCATTCAGGTTCAAAACACGCGCATCCATTTCGGAATCGCTACGCACCTTGGCCATGAGATTGTTGAGCATATTAAGCATCTGATTATTGGCGTTATGAAATTTTTTATAATATTTACTGGAATAATCGATAAACTCTTTCCATTGTGATATTGACTCGGGATTTGAGTTATCATCAAGGGGCAACATCTCATATTTCATTTCCAGAAGTTGAACTCCGTTGGAAATGATGGTTATGGGATTTTTCAGATTGTGCACAATACCCTGGCTAAACAGGCTGAAGGCGGCATTCCGTTCGGCTGTGATTAAACTCTTGGTTCTTTCACGCAGAAGATGCTCAAGATTTTTATTGTATTGCTCTACCTGCGCCATGGCCTCGCGGAGTTTTAGGTGGGTTTTAACCCTGGCCAGCACCTCCGCGCTGTCAAACGGCTTGGCTATGTAATCCGCCCCTCCGGCATTAAATCCTTCCAGCTTATCTTCTGTACTGGATTTTGCCGAAATAAACAAAACCGGCAGATTGGCATGCTGCTCATCTTCCTTTAATTTCCGGCAAACGGAAATACCATCCATTCCGGGCATCATCACATCGAGTAAAACCAGGTCGGGCTTTACATTTTCCACCATTTCCAGGGCATCCGTACCGTTTTGCGCAACGGCGATATCATAACCGTCATCGGAAAGTATTTTTCCCAAAACCTGAATATTTTCGGCAACATCATCAACGATAAGTATCAAATTCTTCATTTTATTTTTCTCTTTTTGTATATGTATCTGTTAGAACCTGAAACTGAGTTTTTAAATAACTCATATCAAACTGAATAAGCGCCATGGACATTTTTTCAAACCAATGTGCCAACTCTTCACTTTTATAAGCAAACACTATTTCTCCCACTTTAATCAGAGTATCCTTAATCTCGCTTAATACCGGCCCGTTTATATGCTGTTCATAACGTTCCACTAGGTCGGCCAACAACGGATAAACGCTAAAATCAATGGAAGACTTGCTCTCTGTTCCCGCGGGTATACTGTCTTCCGTATGTTGTCCGCCATATTGATGTAACAGGTCATCAAGCGCATTAAAATCCACCGGCTTTAAAAGATAATCATCAAAACCGGCCTGTCGGGCATTTTCTATATCCTTGTTGTCGTTGCTGGCGGAAAAGGCGATTATGGGAATATGAGCAAGGGCTTTATCGGATTTAAAAAGCCGCAAGCCTTCATATCCATCCTTTCCGGGCATGTTTATGTCCATGAGTATCAATTCAGGTTTATTTTTTTTCGCCAGTTCCAACCCTTTTTCAACGGAAGGCGCTCCCCAAACCGTGTGTCCTTTTGTTTCATAAAAGCGCTGAATAAGGATGCTGTTCTCAACCGTATCATCAACAATAAGAAATTTCCGGCATACCTTTTCCGGAACATCCGTATCCTGGTTTGCTTTTTCGGCAGAGGCGTTAAGTCGTACAACCTTGATATCCCTGAGATGAAGCCGCACTTCCGTTCCCTCTCCCACGATGCTGTCAATCTCCAGAGTCCCATCCATTTCATCGGCAATCAGGCGGCAAAGTACCAGCCCGATACCCAACCCCTCATAACTCACATCCGACGATGACAGCGGATGGTTTAAATAGTTTTTTATCTTTTCCAGATGATCTTGCGGAATTCCCGTGCCGCTATCCTTTATGGAAAGGGAAAGTGCGGCCTTCTCCTTACTTAAGGATAGAATTTTCGATTCAAAAATAATTTCCCCGTCTGTTGTATGTCTCAGGGCATTGTCCACCAGGTGAAATATGATTCGTCTGACATGATAGTCATCTATTAATAAAACCGGGTCTTCATCAGGGACAACTTTTATAAAATCAATATTTTTTTCTTTGATTTTTTTAAACAGATCCTCCCGGCAGGTATTCAATATTTCGCCCAGGCTCACTTCTTTTTTTTCAAGCACAAGCTGTCCCGCCTCCAACTTGCTCAGGGAAATAAGATCATTAATTAAACCGGTAAGTTTGTGCGCGGAATGGATGATTTGTTTTATGTAGCTGGCCGGACCGTTATTTTCTTTTTTCTCCTCTTCATAAATAATTTGGGCGAAACCAAGAATGGCGTTCAGTGGTGTGCGCAGTTCATGGCTGATATTGGCCAGAAAGCCGCTGCGTATGGCATTGGCATTTTGTACCAGTTTCAGGGCATCCTCCAGGGAACGGTTTTTCTCTTCCAGGGCATTCTGTGTCTGTTGAAGTTCTGCCGTTCGTTCCTTAACCAGATTATCCAGTTGCGCGTAAAACTCAAAATACTTTTGCGTGGCCTCATCCTTTTCGCGGCGGGTGAGTTTTAACTCGTTTTCCAAATGCTTAATTCGCTTTTCCAGAAGCAGGGTCGTGTCATCCTTAACAACGGCTTCCATCTATAATGCGCCTTTCTCCAGCATTTCCGCTATCTCCAGTTGTCCTTCCTGGATAATCATGTTTAATGACTCCTGCTCCAGATTCAATGTTTCCAGGCAACGGGTATACAGATCATCATCAAAGAGCGTGGCGCTATAGTAGCCAATTTGGGCAAAATGGCATTGTATGGCGGCAACATGCATAACCGCCGTTATTTCAAAGTGCTCCTCGGGTGCGTCAAAGGGGTTGGCATGATAGGCGATGCAGCTAATGATTTCTTCAGGGAGGTTCCAGTTCCGGGCTATTTCCCTGCCCAAATAGGCGTGATTAAAGCCAAATACCTTTTCCTCAATGCGGGAAAGATGTTCGCCCTTGCTATTGGCAAGATGCAGGATTTTGGTAAAGGCCTTTCTTAAAAACTGCTCCTCGGCGATTAAACCGATTTTGTGCAACAGTCCGGCGGAATAGATATTGTCACCGCTTTTGCCAAACTCACGGCGATAGATCATTTTTGCAAAATGCGCCGTGGCCACGCTATAGGCCCATAACTCGGAGCGGCGATAGCCCTCGATGGCTTCATCCCGGTCAAACAATTCACAGGCCTTTTGGCGCAGGGCCAGCTCGCGCACCGTATTGAAACCTACCCAGACAATTGCCTTGCCCACATCGTCAATTTTGTTTTGGGGGGCATAAAAAGATGAATTAGAAACCCGTAGTATTTTCGCGGTTAAGGGGGGGTCTATACTTATTATATCCTTTAAATCCCTGGCGGTGGACTTTGGATCGTTAATTAAACGGATAATGTTGCCCACAACGGACTTTATGGAAGATAAGTCGGAATCGTTAATGGCACTAAGAATACGCTCTATGCGTTCCGTCCGTTGGTCCGTCTGTACTGCTGCTTCCATGGTACACTCCTGTTGCTTATGGAATGACTATCGGAAGCGGATATTGCGACCTTTAAAGAGGCGGCGATAGTGAATAGAATCAGAGCCTCTTATAAAGCCTTTAACTCACGAACGGTTTTTATCTCTATCGGCACGCCGTCTATCTTAGGGGGAATTTTCTCCCGGAGCGACTCCGGATGATTGACAACCCCAATATAAATACCGGCGGTATTATCAATTTCACCGATACCTATGGAAACCACATTGCTTATGGCCAGCCAGTCGCTTTCGTGCCGCCGTTTTACCCTTTTGGCCCGTTCCAGGGCCTCCGTGCCGTTCATTCGGGCAATCCGACATTCAACAGTTCAAAAACATTTTGTATTCTGTTGATGATGGTGGAGTTGGCGCTACCCGCAAACAGCAGACCCACGATTTCGTTATTGGTATTTAATATGGCGCTGCCGCTGTCTCCCCCGGCGCTCATGTTGCCGGCCATGAGCTGATCCACAAACGTGGCCGTTTTTCCCGCGCCATAACTTACCTGGGAGGTGACATCAATCTGCAAAATCTGCCCTTCGGTATAGGCTGTCGTTCTTCCGCTTTTCTTAACATCCATGCCTAAAAGGCCCTCGGCCACCCCGCTGATTGTGCCAATCTCCAGAATTTCCGTCAATAAGTCCTCCTGATTGAGCGGTTTGGCGATGGCGGCATCTACCAGATTATCGGCGGCCCGCGGCTCATAAACGGCCTTTAGCCGCGACTTGCGCCCGGCCATGGCCGAAAGGGCGTTCAAAATATGCGCCGAGGCATTGGCAATGGCGCATCCACTATCCCCTCCCCCGTTTCCGCCGGGGTCCGGCTCGTTATCATAACGGATGGGCACAAAATCGCTCAGCCGTGCCAAAACATCATTTTGCCGGCTGCCGCCGTCCGTGGGACCGGGTTGCAGGATATCATCGCCGATTGAAGCGTCGTTACTGTTAGCCATGACATGATTGTTGGAGAGAATGTATTTTTCACCACCTTTCATTACCGCGCAGCCCAGGGTGCCCGCCGTAATGGCATAATGCCCCAGACTGATACCGCCCATCGCCGGGCGATGGCGCGCCTTGTGATTCTGGAAAATACTCAACGGCCCGGTGGCATATACATCGGTCGGCAGGCCGTCAATCTCGGCGGGGATGCGTTCGTTTAAGGACAGACTTTGTAAACTTTGCTTATGTTCCACCGAACAGACCAGACACAGGGCGTCGGTTTTTTGCCCGTCCACATATTTATATCCTATCCCGGTGGCCACAACATTTCTCTTTTCCATAAGCGTTTGCCGGACATCCCTGATAAGCGAGCGGGCTTCCTGAATTGACAAGGCCATTACGCTCCTCCCATCTTGTTAAATGATTTTTTTTTTGTGTAAGTCTCTTGCCCGGCGCCGTAAGTGGTTATAGATATGTTACCGTAATGCGCGTGGGATCGGTGTTTAGGGAATATTTGAAAGAACCAGCCCGTCCCGGCTGTCAATTTCGTCGGCATAAGAGTTGACCAGTTCCGGCGCGTAGTTGTGGGCTACCCGCAGATGATCCAGGGCTTCGTCATGGTTGCGTTGACGATAGGCCTTGTAGGCCCGCAGATGCCCAAGGGCCAGCATTTCCCTGTCCGCTTCCGTGGGCTTTTTAAAGCTGCCCTCCAGGGCCGGAATCGTTAGGGTAAGTCCCTTAACCAAAAAGTCCGGATTTTCAATTTTATCGTGATTGGCCTCGTAAAGCAGCGGCCATAAATAGCCGTTATCATAATAGTGCCTGGCCAGGCGCCACAGGCTTTCACCGTGCCGGGTAAGATGACTACGCGCGCTTCTTTTAGCTACGGACTGTGCCTCCGGCGCCGGTTGGGATACCGGGGGCGTTTTTAAGGTGGGTTCCGCTTCCTGCTTCTTTTCATTAACGGCAGCCGTTTCAATCCCCGCCTGCGAAGTCAGCGCCGACGTCGTTGGCTCTTCCGCCCGGGTACCGTCCTCCTCGGGTCTGTAGTTCATATAAACAAAAATGAGCAGCAGGATTACAAATACAGTGGCATAAAGCCCCTTGCGCGAGTGACTTTCCTCTTGCGGCGGCGGCGTTTTTTTCTCCCCGCTTCCCTCCGCCGCAGGATCTTTATGCACAATCGCCGGAGCATATTTAACTTCTCTCTTCGGGCTGCTTTTCTGCTCATCGGCCTCCCGGGATATTAAAGGAGCCTTATCAGTCTCCACTTTTGCTTCAATGGCGCCATCCACAAAGGAATCATTTAAAAAGCGGTTAAAAGCGTCGGCTTCTGTATTCGTTTCCGGGACGGGCTCCAGGGGCAAGGGTTTTAAATGGGCATATTGTTTATTTATCAATTCCCGTAATCGTTTTTCCGGCTTAAAATAGACCTTACGATGGGCGGGAATCGTGATGGCCCGACCGGTTCCGGGATCGCGCCCGGAACGCTCGCCAACATTTTTCAGACGGAAGATACCCAAACCGCTCAGTTGCACCACCCCGTCCTCCAGCAGGCCTTCCCTGATGACGGCGGCCATTTCACGAACAAACAGACGACTGACATTTTGCGACACACCGCCCCGGGCGGAAATGTCCTCTATTAATCTTTTAAAGGATATTTTCTCATGCATAAGGCTGTCCTTACTTGATCTCTTCCTTCAGGGCACGGGACGGTTTAAAAAAAACGCTGACCTTGCGGGGAATAAGCATTTTTTTCTTAAAATGCGGATTGTAGGCTTGTCGTTCCTTGCGCTCCACGCTTCCAAACGTTCCCAGCCGGGGAATATTAAAATGATTGCGTTCCACCAGATGGTCGTTCATCACACCTATACAGTGTGTGTACAAAACCTTTGTTTCCTTAAGGGATTTTTGCATTCTGCCGGCAATCCGTTTTAATGCTTCGCTGGTATTCATATTCTTCTCATTTTTGGATGAATGTCATAATAAATCATATCGGGCGGGTTGTCAAATATTAATTTTGCGCCGGAACCCGCGCGATCCCCTGTTTAATATATCGGTAATTATTGGCAAAGAAAAAGCCGCAATCGTTTTTTATTTTCCGTCGGGACAGGTTATGGAAGCCGGTCCGGCGGATGAGCTATGTATCCCCGGCGCCCTCTTTACATCAAAAAAAGAAAGTAAAAACGAGGTTCCCATGGAAAAACATGTTGTGGTGATTGGCGCCGGTCCCGCCGGTTTGGAGGCGGCGCGCTCGGCGGCGTTGCATGGCGCGCGGGTTACCCTGATCAGCGATGAAGAACCGGGTGGACGGGCGGCCTGGCATAGTCTATTACCGAGCAAAATATGGCTGCAATATGCGCTGAAAGCGAATAAAGGAGAGCTCCCCTCCGGCCAGGCCTTACCCGGCGGAGAAATCCAACGCGCCCGTGAAAGCTGGGCCTCTCACAGCAGCCGCCTGTTGGAACAGCTTGGCGTTCGCCTGATTAGGGGACAGGCCCGCTACATGCATGCCGGACGGATTGACGTGCTCGGTCCCCGGAATGAAAAGCTGGAAGAGCTCTGTCCGGATGCCTCGATTATCGCCGGCGGGTCCATCCCCAACTTCCCCGATGGCTTAAAGCCCGACGGCAGACGAGTCATCGCTCCCCGTTTTATGAGCGCTTTAAGAGAGCTGCCCTCAACCCTGGCCGTAATCGGCGGCGGCGTTACCGGAACCGAGTTCGCCTATCTCTTTTCTTCCCTGGGCTTAAAGGTAGAGTGGTTTGTGGATAGCTATGGTCTTTTACCCGGCTTTGACAGGGAGATGAGTGCTCTGCTGAAGAAAACCTTGCTTAACGCCGGCATAACCATGCATGAACCGGTAACTGTCAGCGCCATTCACCGTTATGCCGACCATGTAACCGTTGAAACCACCGGGGGCGAAACGATCACCACGGAAATGGCCTTTGTGGCTATCGGGCGTGTTCCGGATATAAAACGTCTTGGGCTCGGCGTTCTGCATGATGATCCCTCCGGCGAGATTAAACTGACAACCGATCCCTATGGCCGCACTCAATTTGAAACGATCTATGCCGTGGGCGATGTGGTTAATTCCCGTAAAACCGCCAACCGGGCCATGGCCCAGGCCTATATCGCGGGCGCCCACGCGGCCGGGAAAGATGTAGAGCCCTTTGATGAAAAGAATGTCATCTCCGCCGTATATACCGAACCCGGACTGGCACAAGCGGGTGTGTTGCAAGGGCCGGATATAAAAACATACCTGACCTCTTATTCCCATTCCATGATCAGTCATATTTCCAATAGCAGCGGTTGGATAAAGCTGGCCGTAAACGGCGGGGGCTTCTTAAGCGGCGCCGCCGTCCTGGGCCCCCATGCCGCGGAAATAATTACTCCGGCCATGCTGATCATGGACAGCCGCAAACCCGTGGATTACTATAAAAAGTTTTACGCGGCCAACCCGACCTACAGCGAGCTTTTTTTTGACGCGCTGAGGCAGTTGCCCGCCCAATAGGTCTCTTTTGACTCCCTGCCTGTTTCCATTACGGGCAGGGATTTGATTCTTTGCATAAAAGTTCCTATTATCTGCGGCTTAAATTTTCATCCTTAAACCTCGGGAACTTTAATGCAAAAAATTTTATCTCATAAAACAATCCGTGATTATGTGGCCATATTTATCGGCGCCATGCTCATGGGAATTTCCATATCGGTTTTTTTAATAGACGCCCGGGTGGTGCCTGGCGGTATCTCCGCCGTGGCCATGGCCATTCACTATCTAAGCGACGGGGCCATACCCGTGGGACTTTCCTTGTGGCTGATGAACATCCCTCTTTTTTTATGGGGGACGCGGGAACTGGGCAGCACCTTTGCCGCCCGCACCGTTTTCGGCTTCAGCGTAAGCGCTTTCAGTATAGACCTCTTTCGCGGCGATATACCGGGCCTGGGTTTTATTAAATGGAACAGCAGCGCCCCTATCCTGGATCTGCTGCATCATGATTTTTTCTTTCTCACGGTGATCGGCGCCGTTTTGCTGGGCGTGGGCATGGGGCTGGTGCTGCGGCATCGGGGCACCATAGGCGGCGCGGACGTCATAACCGCCATTCTTCACAAGCGCTACGGCATTAAGCCGGGACAGTCGATTATTTTCCTCAATGTCATTATTATTTCACTGGCCACTGTCGTGATAGAGCTCAAGGAGCTTTCCCCCGAAAGGCCGGCGCTCTCCTTGGCTTTTTATGCCTTTTTGCTTACTTTTATTCTTTCCCGCATAGTGGATATGTTGCTGGACGGTTTTGACTACGCCCGTTCCGCCTGGATCATATCGGAAAAATGCGAGGAGATTAGCCGGGCCATTCTGCATGACATGAACCGCGGGGCCACGGCCTTTAAGGGACGCGGACTTTATCTCAATACCGACCGTGATATTTTGATGACCGTTATTACCCGCCGGGAGCTTCCGGGACTGCAGGAGCGCATTCAGCAAATCGATCCCGAAGCCTTTGTAATTATCAGCACCGTTCACGAGGTGCTGGGCGAGGGGTTTAAGCGCCGAACTTAGGATGAACTATGAAACAGTATAATTTGATTCTTGACGTAACCAGCAGTATCGCCACGGCTCTTATTGCCATTCTGTTGCCGCTGGAGATGGTTTTACCGATTAAAACACAGTACATTATTTATATTTACAGCGTGACCTCCCTTATACTATTTTTGGATTTTATCCGAAACGTCCAAAGTTATCGTGAGCGGCAAAACAGTGACGAGGCCCATGGCGTATTTCAAAAGCACCATTCGCTCCCCTTGCTGGCCATTGATCTTATCGGCGCCCTGCCGTTGGGCCTGTTCTCCCTTTCTCCCTATCTGGGTATGATTCAGTTGGTTAAAATGGTGCGCGTGGCCCAATACCAAAGTTACTGGAACCGCCAGACCGTGCGCTTTAGTGATTATCAGCGATTGGGATTTTTTCTTTTCTGGATTGCCATCGTCACCCACTGGCTGGCCTGCGGATGGCTGGGCCTGCATCATTTTGAGGGGATTAATGACGCCGTTACCCTCTATGTCCGTTCCCTCTATTGGAGCGTGGTCACCCTAACCACCGTGGGCTACGGCGATATAGTGCCCACCAATAATATCGAAACACTCTATTCCATGATGGTGATGATTTTTGGAGTGGGCGTTTACGGCTATGTGATCGGTAATGTGGCCCATATTCTGGCCGCCCGCGATCCGGCTAAGGTGGCTTTTCAAAATAATATGGAGCAACTTAAAGCCTTTGTACGCTACCGCGACCTGCCCGCCGGCTTGCAAAATAAAATCAGGGACTATTATGCCTATCTCTGGCAAAAAAGGATGGGCCATTCAGAGTCCGAGTTCCTGGAGGGCCTGCCCAAATCCCTGCGCGAGGAGGTGGAGCGCCACCTGAAACGTAAAATACTGGATAAGATTCCGTTGTTCAAAGGCGCCGACGACGCCTTTTTGGACGCCATTGCCTTTCGTTTAAAACCGGTTCTGGCCACGCCGGGTGATTATATCATCCGCGAGGGGGAGGAAGGCAATGAGATGTACATTGTCATAAAGGGAAAACTGCAAGGCCATACGGAAGCGCATCCCGATAATACCTTTACCCTGCGCGAGGGCACCTTTTTCGGAGAAATTGCCCTCATCCAAAAGGAACCGCGCACCGCCACCATTGTGGCGGTCAGCTATTGCGATCTGTATATGCTGGAAAGGGAAACCTTTAATTTTGTTTTGGAGCAATATCCGGCCATTGCCGAGCGGATTCGTAAAACCGCGGAAGAACGCATAAAAAGCAACCGTTAAACCCTAAAGCGACGTTGAGGCTGTTTCTCTCCTTTGGGATCCAGGGCGCAGGCGGAACACGCGCCATGGTCTTCTTCCGAGAATTGCCTTATAATGCCTTTCACCGTATACCAGGCAGCCAGCACCACAATAAGGCCCACTACCAGATATTCATTATTCCATTCCATCCTACCCCCAAATTTTTCCGATATGATAAACGGTGAACGAAGCCAGATAAGCCAGCGTGGTCATATAAAATATCATCAGGGCCGGCCAGCGCCAACTGTTTGTTTCCCGCCTGACAATGGCCACGGTTGCCATGCACTGCATGGCCAGAACATAATAAACCAGCAGCGACAGCGCCGTCCAGATGGTGTATAGCGGCTTTCCTGTTTGCGGGTCGGTATCGGAGACCAGGGCCTGCCTTAAGTCCACGGAGCCTTCATCGGCGTCTTCCAGATTGTAAATGGTGGCCAGCGTGCTCACCATAACCTCGCGCGCCGCAAAGGAGGTTATCAGACCGATTCCGATTTTCCAGTCGAAACCCAGAGGTTTAATCAGCGGCTCCAGGGTTTTTCCAAAGCGCCCGGCATAGGTTTGCTCGATGGGCGTTTTGGCAAAATCGTTGTCATCCCCCTGTCCCCCGCTCCTTGGGAAGGAAGCCAAAAACCATAATACAATCGTTACCGCCAGAATGATTTTTCCGGCGTCGGTAACAAACAAACGGGCCCGTTCCACCATCTGAAGCGCGGTCCAGCGCAGCGATGGCCTGCGGTACGGGGGCAGTTCCATAACAAAGGAAGAGGGGCGGCCCGTCCCTTTTATGGTCTTTTTAAAGACATAAGCGGAGACCGCCGCCACCAGGATGCCCAGCAGATAGAGCGACAATAGGGTCAGGGCACTGTAGGATATTACGCCGAAAACAGAGCCGGCGGGTATAAATGCGCCGATGATCAGCACATATACCGGGAGCCGGGCGCTGCAACTCATAAAGGGAGCGATAAGAATGGTGATCAACCGTTCCTTCCAGTCATGAACGGTGCGCGTGGCCATAATACCGGGGATGGCGCAGGCAAAGGATGAGAGAAGCGGAATGACGCTGCGGCCCGAAAGACCGGCGCCGCGCATAACCCGGTCCATCATAAAAGCCACACGGGACATATACCCGGTATCTTCCAATATCCCTAAAAAGAAAAACAGAGCCAGTATCTGCGGTAAAAAGACCAGAACCGCTCCTACCCCGGCGATGACGCCGTCGATTACCAGGCTTTGCAATAAACCCGGCGGTATCAGGCGGGCGGCCAGCAAACCCAGCTCGTGCATGCCGCTGTCAATCCAGTTCATGGGCACTTCGGCATAGGAAAATATGGTCTGAAAGATGGCGGCAAAGATCGCCAGAAAGATAAGGGGACCCAATACGGAATGTGTCAATATTTTATCCAGACGTTCCGAAATATCGGACGAAATAATGTCACTGCGGGTAACACAGCGACCGAGCATGCGGTCTATCCATTTATAGCGTAATCGCGCCTCGGCCATATGCCAGTTTATATCCAGGGCTTCCAGTTCCTTGCGGGCCGTGCCGATGAGTTTTTTCAGACGGGCCCCATCCAGATTCCGGCTCCATTCGCCTTCAAGATATTTAATGGCGTCATCACTGGAAATAAAACGAATGGCCAGGGAACGGCAGTAGTCCTCGTTATAGTATGTATTCTCTTTCAGATAGTCACAAACAGGTTCCAGTACCCGGGAGAATTCTTCTTCCACTTGCAGATGACGGGTTTTAAGGGTATCCTGTTTCCCACCCAGGGCCACAATCCCCCGACGCAGTTCGTCAATGCCCTTATTCTTTTTGGCTACAACGGGCACCACCATAACACCCAGTTCGGCCTGCAAACAGTCAACATCTATCTTCAGACCGTTTCTTTTGGCCACATCCATCATATTCAGGGCAAGAATAACCGGCTTGCCGATATCCATGATCTGGGTCAGCAGATAGAGATTGCGATTTAAATTGGAAGCATCCGCCACCAGCACAATAATATCGATGACGGAAATTTTATTTTTAGGGTTGGTTAAGATATCGCTGGCAATTTTGTCATCAAGCGATTTTGGGACCAGGCTGTATAAACCGGGCAGGTCTATCAGCTCCACATCGGTATCGCTGAAGGTAAAGCTGCCGGTTTTCTTTTCCACGGTTACACCGGGGTAGTTGCCCACTTTCTGATGCAGGCCGGTCAGACTGTTAAAAACGGATGTCTTACCCGTATTCGGATTGCCCACCAGGGCCACGGTCAGCCCGCGGCGCGGCGAGGATACGTTTTCGGAGGGATTCATGAACGTCAGTCAATCAATTAACGCGAATGCACCGGGCGCGGGAGCGGCGCAGCGAAAGATGATATCCGCGTACATCTATTTCGATCGGGTCCCCCAGGGGAGCGCTTTTTACAAACACAACCGGCGTGCCTTCCATTACCCCTAGCTCCATCAGGTAATCCATATCCGCGTCATTCTCCGTAAAGCTGTCAATGACCGCTGTTTCTCCCGGCTTTAAATCGTTCAATGTTCTCATAAGGCCTTTACGCTTGTCATATTAGTTTAACTTATCGTAACATCAGTTAATTTAATAAGTGAAACCATATAAATCTACCCAAAATTGAACATTTTTCGGATAAAAAAGGATTTAATTTCCCAGCGCGCCGTCCTATAGATTTTTTTTCAGGTAATTACTCATCATCGTATAGAGGTGCATATAGCTGTTTGGAGCGTTTAAGGCATGGTTTAAACCGGGATAGACCATAAGATCGAACTGCAGGGCCGAACGTTGCAAACGCTTTGCCAACTGCATGGTATTTTGAAAATGGACATTGTCATCGGCCGTGCCATGGACAATCAAAAGCTTTCCCTTTAAATTCCGGTAATAATTCAACGTATTGGCCGCATCGTAACCCGCCTTATTCTCTCCGGGCAGTCCCATGTAACGTTCTGTCCAAATGGTATCATACAGGCGAAAGTCCGTTACCGGAGCCACGGCCATGCCCACCTTAAAATATTCAGCCCCGCGGAACATACAGTTCAGGGTTAAATAGCCGCCGCCGCTCCAGCCCCAAATGGCAATGCGCTCCTTATCCACATACGGTAGCGTGGCCAGATATTTTGCGCCTTCGATGTGATCCTTAACGGCATATTTTGAAAGATCCCCATAGGCCAGGTTTTTAAAGGCCTTGCCCCGGGCGCCGGTGCCCCGGTTATCCAGGGTAAAAACCATATAGCCCTCCTTCGCCAGCCATGAAAACCAGACCTCGCGCGTACGTCCCCAGCGGTTTACCACAATTTGCGAAGCCGGACCGCCATAGCCGTAAATCACAACGGGATATTTTTTGGCCGGATCAAAATTGGCCGGTAAAAAAGTGCGGGTATTGAGCTTTACGCCGTCGCCTGTGGTAAACTGCCCAAAGGTGGGAAAGATAAAATCATAATCCTCAAGATTAAGATCATTTTCAACCAGGACGGCCAGTTGCGCTCCATCCTCCCTCTTTAGCAGGCTGCGGTTGGGCGTATCCGCCGCGGACCAGTTGTCAATAAAAAATCGGTAATCGGGAGAAAAGTTGGCGCCATGCACCCCGGCCTGCGGGGCGATCAGACGAATATCACCCGTCTTTCTGTTCAGGCGATAGATGTTCCACTCTGTGCCGCGCTCCCTGTTGGCACGGAAATAGATATGGTTGGCGTTGGCGCCATACACGTCGGAGACCTCCCAGGCGCCGCCGGTCAGGGCCTTTGTGTTGCCGTTGCGGGCATCTACCAGATAGATGTGATTAAACCCCGATCTCTCACTGGTCCATATAAAATGATGGTCATCCACAAAAAAGAAATTATCATGAATATCCACCCAGGCGGAATCCTCCTCCACCATCAGCACCTCGGATGTGCCGTCCGCGGGCAAGGCCCGCAGCAGTTCCATTTTATTCTGGTGGCGGTTCAGCCGCTGAATAAGCAAAATATCGGCGTTCATCCAGGATAGGCGCGGGATGTAGATGTCTGTCTCTTCTCCGATATCCATCCATTGCGTTTTGGCGTCGGCAAGGGTAACCACGCCTATTTTCACAAGAGCGTTATGCTGCCCCGCCTTGGGATAGCGTATTGTCTCCACCCGGCCGTTAAGCGGCTCAAAGTCGACCCAGCTAAAAGTGGGCTCCGGCGACTGATCCAAACGCCAGTAGGCTATGCGCTTGCTGTCCGGAGACCAGCGCCAGCCGTCCGATATGGCAAATTCTTCTTCATAAACCCAGTCGAAGGCGCCATTAATGATATCGGCGTTTCCATCGTGCGTGAGTTGAATGGTTTGGCCGCTTTCCGTGTTATAGGCAAAAATGTTGTTTTTCTCAACATACCCCACCCATTTCTTATCGGGCGAAATTTTGGCATTGGAGACATAGGGGTCGCCCTGAATAAGCGAATGAAAAGTTCCCGAGGCCAGATCATAAATAAAATAGCGGGCCACCGTGGAATGACGCCAGATACGTTTTACATCCGCTTTAAACAAAACCTTCCGACCGTTCTCTATCCATTGATAGGAACTGAAATTGAGAGGTTTTTCATCTCCCGGCCGTATAAGCGCGGCGCCGTCAATCAACAGACGCTCCTTTTTGCTCTTTAAATCAAAAAGATAAATGGATTTTTTGTTTTGCGAGGAGGATTTAAGATATGTCACCCCCCGGTTACCGGGTAACCATTGAACGGCGGTGATGTAGTCCAGGGAAAAAGCGGCCGATTGAAAAATCGTTTCCAGGGTAAGCTCTTTTTTCGCCGGGGGCGTTTTAGCCGGCAGCAAGGCGCCGAGCATCAGGACAAACACAATAAAATATTTCATGGGAGTACCTCCGGGTTGCTTGGGTTTTGCACTTTATTTAAACCATCTGTTTTAAGAAAAACAGCGGTCAGGATAGAACACGATTAATGGGCTTTCCCTCAAGAAAAGCGCGGATATTCTCGGCGGCCAGGTCGATCAGCCGTTGCCGGGCCTCTCGGGTGGCCCAGGCGATATGGGGCGTAATCAGCGTATGTGGATTTTCAATAAGCGGATGCTTTTCCCCCGGGGGCTCTTCACCCAGCACATCCAGCGCCGCGGCCCGGATACGCCGCGCCCTCAGCGCTTTGTCCAGGGCGGCTTCATCGATAAGCCCGCCACGCCCCGTGTTTATCAACACCGCTTCCGGCTTCATCAGGGCCAACGTCTTTTCATTGATTATAAAGCGGGTTTTATCCGTCAGGGGACAATGCAGGCTGATAAAATCACTTCCGCTAAAAAGGGTCTCCCGCTCCGCGGCCTGAATCTGATCATCATCCGTTTTAAAGGGCGAGCGGGTGTGCACCAAAACCTTCATCCCAAAGGCCCGGGCAATCCGCGCAACCTGCCTGCCGATGGCGCCATAGCCGATTATGCCCAGCACCCGGCCGGAGAGTTCCAGCAAAGGTTTTTCCCAAAAACAGAACATGGGCGAGCGGGCCCAGCGTCCTTCCTTAACCAGGGCGCTATGATAGCCGGCCTGTTGGCTAAAGTGCAAAATGTAGGCAAAAACCATTTGGGCCACGGAGAAGGTGCTGTAGGAGGGTATATTGCAAACGGCAATCCCTCTGGCCCGCGCGGCGTCAATATCGATATTATTATAACCCGTGGCTAAAACCCCGATATAGCGCAGGTCGGGCAGAGCCGCCATGTGTTCGTCCCTTAAAACCACTTTATTGCTCAAAACAAACGGTACGCCGGCAAGATGCTTTTTAAAAGCGCTTTCTTTCAGTTGGTCAAAAAGCAACAGTTCTCCCAACTGGTGCAGGGGGCGCCAATCAACATCGCCCGCATCCAGGGTGAGGCGATCCAGCACGGCGATTTTATGGGTCATTCAGGCTCCCCGACTTCACACAACTCTATCAATATCCCGTTGCTGCTTTTCGGATGCATAAAGGCGATTTTTTTGCCTTCGGCGCCATCCCGGGGTTGTTCATCAATCAGACGGAAACCGCGTTCCCTTAAGGTGTTAAGCGTTTCCTGCAAATTGTCCACCCGGTAGGCGATGTGATGGATTCCCGTTCCCTTTTTATCCAGATATTTTTGTATGGGAGAATCGGGAGCGGTGGGCTGCAGATATTCGATGGTGGCGTCACCCACGTGATAGCCCAACACCCGCACCTTTTGATCGGCCACCGTTTCCCGGATGTGTGGCACAAGGTCAAAGCCTTCGCGCATGGTCTCTTCAATGGCCGACAAATCGGCAACCGCGATACCTATATGATCGATTTTTTTTAACATGACAGACACTCCGATTAACGCATGCGGTAGTTAGGCGACTCTTTGGTGATGATCACATCATGGGGATGGCTTTCCTGCAATCCCGCCGGACTGATGCGCACAAAACGGGCTTTTTCCTGCAAGTCCTCAATGGTTTTGCTGCCGGTGTAACCCATGGCCGAGCGCAAACCGCCGATCATCTGGAAGACACTGCTGCTAAGGGGGCCGCGGTAGGGCACCCGTCCTTCAATGCCTTCCGGCACCAGCTTATCCACCGCCAGCCCCTCCTGAAAATAGCGATCCTTGCTGCCTTCCTGCATGGCCCCGATGGAGCCCATGCCACGTACCATTTTATAGCTGCGGCCATCCAGCAGTATCACCTCGCCGGGGCTTTCGTCGGTTCCGGCAAACAGACCGCCGATCATTACCGTATCCGCTCCCGCGGCCAAGGCCTTGGCGATGTCGCCGGAATATTTAATGCCGCCATCGGCAATAACGGGCACGCCGGCTTCGCGCGCGGCCCGCGCCGCCTCCATAATGGCGTATATCTGCGGCACCCCAACTCCGGTAACCACGCGCGTGGTGCAGATGGAACCCGGCCCGATACCCACCTTAACGGCGTCAACGCCCCGTTCAATCAAATCACGGGCGCCTTCATAGGTGGCCACATTACCGGCAATGAGCGAAACATCGGGATGCTTTGCCTTTATGGCCTCCACGGCATCCAAAACACCCTGAGAATGACCGTGGGCGGTATCCACCACAAGAACATCCACCTGCGCCTCAATCAGGGCCGAAACGCGGTAATAGCCGTCTTCTCCCACGCCGGTGGCCGCCCCCACGCGCAATCGCCCGCGTTCATCCTTGCAGGCATGGGGAAACATCTTCTTTTTTTGGATGTCCTTAACGGTAATCAGCCCCACCAGTTCGTTTTTGTCGTTAACGATAAGCAGTTTTTCTATGCGGTGTTTTTGCAGAATGGCCTCCGCCTCCTCCAGCGAGGTACCCATGGGCGCGGTAACCAGGTTCTTACGGGTCATATGTTTTTCAATGGGCAGGCTTAAATTGGTTTCAAACCGGATATCGCGGTTGGTTAGAATGCCCACCAGTTTTTCCTGTTCGGTAACGGGGATTCCGGAAATATGATAGCGCTGCATCATATCCACGGCGTCACGCAGGCTGTTTTTGGGGCCCAGGGTAACCGGCTTATAGATCATACCGCTTTCGGAGCGTTTTACGCGGTCTACCTGTTCCACCTGTCGCTCCACGGTCATGTTTTTATGGATGATGCCTATACCCCCTTCACGGGCCAGGGCAATGGCCAGTTCCTGCTCGGTAACCGTATCCATGGCCGCGGAAACAATGGGGATGTTCAGGCGAATCTGACGGGTCAGCCGCGTGTTTAGCTCCGCGTCTCTCGGAAGTACCGATGAGCGGGCCGGCAGGAGCATCACATCATCAAAGGTTAAACCTTCGGCAACAATTTTATCATTCATTTTATAATTCTACCTTTCCACTATTTTTGATGGGGAAAACAGAACGGAGACATCGTCCTTTTGCCCGCTTATTATGCCGGTTAAAAAACCGACAAATTTTTAGATATGTTTTTATTTATGGTTTAATATTTTTGAAATTCTTTTTTGATGCCGTTCCGCCCCGCCGCGCGTAGTAAGAAATGTCAGACATATTTCCCGGGCCGCCGTGGAGCCGATAATTTTACTGCCCAGGGTCAGCATATTGGCATAGTTATGCTCACGGGCGCTTTTAGCCTCGGTTACATTGTTGCATTTGGCCGCCAATACACCGCTTACCCTGTTTGCGGCCATGGCCGAGCCGATCCCCACACTGTCGATCATGATTCCTGCGTCTGCCTCTCCGGAGGATATCTTCTCCGCTACCTTAAAGGCAAAGTCGGGATAGTCACAGGGTTTGGCATGGGCGGGACCTAAATCAATAACCATAAAATCATGTTGCCGCAAAAAATCCTTAAGCTCTTCCTTAAGGTAATAGCCCCCATGATCCGAGGCGATGGCGATCTTATGAAAAGGCTTGTTTAAAAAGATGCGTTGCTCAAAGCGGCAGCGCCCTCCCGTTTCCCCTTCCCGTTCCAGGGCCACTCCCAGGCGGGCGGCCAGGTCCCGGGCCGCGGGGGTGATCACCGTATCCGTGTCCACGTTAAGCTTTTGTCCCTTGCGCGCCGCATGGCGGATATCTTCTTCGCCGATCAATTTTTTCATAATACTTTCTCTAAAAAATGGATTTTTATCCGGGGAAAACGGATACTATTTTTTCAGTGTAAATATAGAACACGCAACCATGAGCTTCAAGCCTTGAAGGCGGATCGGCTCAAACAATTTCATCATCACACCCCTGTCGGGCCACGGCCAGCACCTCTCCCCGACGGAGCATCATAACCGCTTTTTCCATATCCAGATTCATCTGCCGGTCCCTGTCCCAAAAGGGGATGCTCTTACGGACATATTCATGCAAAGCCCTGGTGGCTTTGGCCGGACTAAGAGGCTTGCGAAAATCCAGGGCCTGCAAGGCGCATAAAAGCTCTATGGCCAGCACATATTCCGCGTTTTCCACAATGCTCAAAGCCTTGCGGGCGGCATGGGTGCCCATGCTCACGTGGTCTTCCTTATTGGCCGACGTGGGAATGGAATCCACGCTGGCCGGATGAGCAAGCACCTTGTTTTCCGATACCAGGGCCGCCGCCGTGACATGGGCAATCATAAAACCGGAATTCAAACCGCCCTCCGTGGTCAGGAAGCCGGCCATCTCGTTCATGGAGGGGTCCATCATATGTTCAATGCGCCTTTCGGAGATGCTGGCCAGCTCGGCCATAAGTATCCCCAGATAATCCGCGGCCAGAGCCACCGGTTCGCCATGAAAATTGCCCCCGGAAAGAACGTCGCCATTATCGGGAAAAACCAGGGGATTGTCCGTAACACCGTTCATCTCCCGCTCAAAGACAGATTGTACATATTCGAAACCATCGCGTATGGCGCCATGCACCTGTGGGATGCAACGCAAACAATAGGCATCCTGTACTCTGTGGTCGGAATCCTTATGGGAGGCCACGATGGGGCTGTCCGCCAGAAGATTTCTGAAGTTGCGGGCCACCTTCTGCTGACCTTCATGGCGGCGTATCTGCTGGATGCGCGCGTCAAACGCGGTGAGGGTGCCCAACAAGCCTTCCAGCGAGGCGGCGCCGATCACATCGGCGGACTTGAGCAGGTTTCCTGCCCGGATAAGGGCGAAAACGGCGTTGGCCTGAATGGCCTGTGTGCCGTTTAACAAGGCCAGACCCTCTTTCTCTTCCAACTCCAGGGGCCGCATACCGGCCTGTTTTAAGGCTTCTTTTGCCGGTACGCGTCTTTTTTGCCCTCCGTTAAAAACAAATACATCCCCTTCGCCAATGAGAGGCAGGGTCATATGCGCCAGGGGCGCCAAATCGCCGCTGGCCCCCACGGAGCCTTTTTCCGGAATAACCGGCAAAATATCCCGGTTCAGCATCTCCGTCAAAAAGCGAACCAGTTCCGGCCGGACGCCGCTGTATCCCTGCGAGAGATTTTTTATCTTCAATAATAGCATCAGGCGGGTAATATCATCGGCAAAGGGCTCCCCCACGCCGGCGGCATGGCTGAGTACCAGGCGCTTTTGCAGTTCCCGGGCCTTCTCCCTGGGAATGCGCACATCAGCAAACTTACCAAAGCCGGTGGTAACGCCATAGACGACGCTGTCCCGGGCGATAATATCCTTTATGACCTGACGCCCTTTATTAATATTGTCGATAACCTCATCCGACAACACCACCACGGGACGATCCCTTAAATAGCCCTCGAGCATCTCCAGGCTAAAATCCTGCCCATCCAAAAGAAAACGAGACATTTAATTTCCTTTCAAAAATCCGTTCCGCCCTTTAAGCGGAGTCGTTCCCTCAACAATCCCCCTTAGGATTGCCTCCCTGTGTAAATGAATGAATTTAAAGAAATCAGCGGGTTTTTCAAAACGACAAAACAATGCCCGCGTGCCGCGGAAGGCCTTTCCCGCCTTTATCTGGGCAGACCCGGCTCATTCTCTCAACTCTTTTGCCATGTGAACGATAATATTACAAAATGATGAGAAGATATATGAAAAAAGTCCCCTATATATACTTTTTATTCCTGATTCCCTGGCTTTCGCTTTTAGGACAAAAGCCCTATTTGCAGTTTGAACACTATACTTCCGCTCAGGGCCTTTCCCAGAACTCGGTGTATGCCATTATCCAGGATAGGCAAGGCTTTATGTGGTTTGCCACGCAGGACGGCTTAAATCGTTTTGACGGCTACGGTTTTAAAATTTTCCGCAATGAGAACCACCTGAAAAGCACGGCTTCAAACTATATCTACTCCATGGCCGAAGACGCCCATGGGCGCATCTGGATAGGAACAACCACGGGACTGGCGATTTTTGATCCCAAAAACGGCAGTTATACGGACGTGGAAATAACCCGCGACACCGAAATCAACCAGGTAGTACGCGCAACGGACGGCAGCATGTGGGTGGCCATCAACAAGCTGGGTATTTTCCATTTTTCCAGCGATGGCGAAACAATGGGCCATTATTTAAACGAACTTGTTTCCCCGGAAATAACCTTTTTGTATGAGGATAATAAAAAAAGGATATGGGCCGGCAGCGCCAACCGGGGTATTTCGATATATAATCCCTCCTCCGGTACATTCAGCGCGCTCAAAGACCCCGCGTTGCAAAAGATCACCGTTTCGGCCATTAGAATGACGCCCGGCGGCGAGACATGGATCGGCAGCCGGCAAAACGGGCTGCTGCGCTACAGGGAAAACGCCCATACATTTGAGTCCGTAACGGCGGATGACGGGCAATCGGGGCTGTCGAGCAATAATATCAAATACATATTTTCGGACAGCAAAAAGCGAATCTGGATTGCCAGCGAGGAAGGATTGAACCTTTTCAATGAAGAACGACAGACTTTTTACAAATATAACTACGACCAGGCCGACCCCAACGGCCTTAGCAACGATGATATCAATTTTATTTTTGAAGACCGTTCCGGAGCGTTGTGGATAGCCATGAACAACACCGGGATATGCCGATACAGTCCCAATCTGACCTATTTTAAAAATTACGACGCCCAATCCAACGGCTCATTTTTACCTTCCAATATCGTTTGGTCCTTTTATGAAGACGATGACGGTGAATTGTTAATCGGAACCGAAAACGGCCTGACCATATACAATCCCCGGACAGGTTCGGCACGGATTGTCAATACGGAAAACTCCCCGTTATCGCACAACACGATCCGCCATATTCATAAGGATGAGGCCGGTTTTTTCTGGCTGGCCAGCGACGGAGGGGGGCTGATACGCTTTGACAAAAAAACGGGACGGATAAAGACATTTTTAAACGATCCCGCCGATTCCACCTCCCTCTCCAACAATCGCTTGCGCTACATTTTCCCCCGTGATGCCGGCAGCCTGTGGGTGGCGACTCTCGAGGGATTAAATATTTTTAATATTACATCAAACACATTTAAGCTGTTGCAAAAAAGTACATCCTCTAAAAATACTCTCTCGGACGATCGTATTCTCAGCTTGTATCAATACCGTGACGGCCCTCTGTTTATCGGCACCTATAATGGCCTGTCGCTTTACAATGAAAAAACCAATACCTTTAGGAATTTTCATAAGGATAAAGATAACCCTGCTTCCATAAGCTCCAACATCGTCATTTCCGCCCTTCACCGGAGGGAAGACCCGGAAGATGTTTTCTGGCTGGGCACATCCGAGGGATTGAATCGCTTTAACCTAAGCACGGGAGAGTTTAAAAGCTTTACAACGCGGGACGGCTTGCCTAACAACATCATTTATTCCATTGAAGAAGACAGGCAGGGCCACCTGTGGATGGCTACCAACAAGGGCTTGTCACAAATGGATGTTGAGGCGCAACACTTCCGTAATTTTAACCTGAAGGATGGTTTAAGAAACGATGAGTTCAGCGCCAACGCCTCCATCGCCCTAAAAAACGGCCAGCTTTGGTTTGGTGGCGTGGAAGGGATTACAGCCTTTACCCCGGAAGAGATCGGTATAAACAAAAACGTACCGCCCATTGCCATCACCTCCTTTTCCATTTATGACAGGGAGCTGCCCGTGGACAGCATTCTGGCCGTCAAACCCCGTATCGACCTCAGCTACGCGGATAAGTTTTTCAAGATACAGTTTGCCGCGCTGGAGTTCACCAATCCCCTTAAAAACCGTTACAAATATAAACTGGAGGGCTTTGACAGCAAATGGATTGACGCGGGGTATAATCACAGCGCAAGCTATACCAATCTTGATGGCGGAGAGTATGTTTTCCGGGTTATCGCTTCCAACAACGACGGAATCTGGAATGAAAAAGGTCTGGAAATCCCCATCTACATAAAACCCCCGTTCTGGGAAACGGTTTGGTTTATTGGCGCTTTAATTTCCCTGGTTCTTCTGGGTATTGCCTTCTTTGTCCATTTACGCCTTAACGCCATAAAGCGCCAAAGAGAGGAACTAAAGGAAAAAGTACGCGAACGTACCTCGGAGTTGTTAAAACGGAATGTTGAGCTTAAGAGAAGTCAGGCGGAACAGAAGCGCATACTGCACAATGTGGAAGAAGGCTTTTTCCTGCTGGATAGCGGTATGAAGATACAAAACGCCTATTCAAAATCGCTGGAAACCATTCTGGAGGACGACGCGATCGCGGAACGTCCCATATTTGACGTCCTGGCCGGACATATCGGGGAAAAAGAGATGGATATGACCCGGGACTATCTGAACATGCTTTTTGAGGATACCCTGGATGAAGAGCTTATTGCCAGCCTGAATCCGTTAAACCGCATAAAAACGATATTTAAGAACGGGGATGATGACACCCTTACGACGAAATATCTTGACTTCCGTTTTAAACGCATTACCGAGTTCGATAAAATTTCGGGTATAATCGCCACGGTCAGCGATGTAACGGAAGAACATCTATTAGGAATTAAACTGGCCGAAACCGAAGCCAAATCCAAAAAGCAGATGGAATGGATGCTGGGCATTTTGCACATTGAACCGCATATGCTGATTGAGTTTAATGAATCAGCCCACAGGGAACTGGATTATATAAATACCATTATGGCCGGCAATGAGAGTCGCGCCGACTATCCCCGGCTAAGCGAACAGATCGCCCGCTCCCTGCACCTGATCAAGGGCAATGCCAATCTCCTTAATCTTGAATATTTTGCCAATATGGTTCACCGGATTGAAGAAAAATCCAATAAACTTTGTTGCCGTTCCCCCTTAAGCGGCAGTGATTTTATTCCTGTTTTTATGGATCTGGACCGCTTAAAGAAAGAACTAAACGAGCTGGGCAAGCTGATAGAACGCATGGCCCGGTTTTCATCCGGCACACCTGGTGACGGGGAGAAAAAGAGCAAAAAGAAAGACCTTATTCACACACTCCGCAACTATGCTGACAAGATCGCCTCGGAAATGGGATTGCGCGTTCATTTAAAGGCGCAACCTTTTCATACACAAAACATCCCCCTTAAACAGCTTATGGTTCTTAAGGATATATTTATTCAGCTTGTACGCAACAGTCTGAGCCATGGTATTGAACCGCCGGAAGAACGCAGGGAACGGGGTAAGCGGGAAACCGGGACGATTGAAATAAGTCTGGAAAAGGAATCCGACTCCATGCTAGTCATTCGTTACACGGATGACGGCCGTGGATTGCAATATGACAAGATTAAACAGAAAGCCTGTACCCGCGCCGCGCATGACGACGCGGAACTGGATAAGTGGAGCAAGCCCCAACTGGCGGAACTTATTTTTGAACCCGGCTTTACCTCCAAGGAGAAAGCGGATATGTACAGTGGTCGCGGCATGGGGATGGACCTTGTGCGCGACCGCCTAAAAAAACACGGGGGCGGGATTGAAGTAGAATCCAAAGAGGGCGAATATTGTACCTTTATTATTAAATTGTCATTGACACACAGAAATTGATTGTACCAGAGGGGGGAAATGGTGAATGATCAAATTAAGATAATGGTGGTGGATGATTCCTCCATTATCCGTAAAATTATACAACGGGGGGTTACCGAGAAGAACTACCAGCTTGTGGGCACTGCTTCAAATGGCCTGGAAGCCATTGACCTTTTTAAAGAAAACCCGGCTGATATTGTGACCCTGGATATTACCATGCCCGAAATGGATGGCCTGGTTGTCCTGGAACATTTATTGCAAATAAAGCCCGATGTACAGGTTATTGTCATCAGTGCCCTGTCGGATAAGGCCACGGCCATAGAGGCCATTAAAAAAGGGGCCAAATCATTTATACCCAAACCCTTCACTACGGAGCAGGTACAACAAACCATTCAAAAGCTTGCCGAAAAGGTGGCTGTATGACAAATTCCGAACTTAAATATGTTGTAGACACAACCGTTAACTTTTTTAAGGAAACAACGGGCGCTCCGGCTGAATGCGGCGTCCCCTACACAAAAAACGGTTCGCCGATCATGCTGGAATACAGTGGCATCATCGGTATTTCCGGAAAGCGCAAGGGCAGTATCTACTTTACATCCGGGCAGAGCCTGTTGCAAGGCATGGCAATGAAAATGCTGGGGGTTAAGGAAGTGGGTACTGATGACTTTAAGGACCTTTCCGGTGAAATAGCCAACACCATAAGCGGAAATCTGCGCAAGGTGTTCGGCCGGGAGTTTCATATTTCAGTGCCGGTGATCGTTGAAGGACGGGCCCGGGATATCAAACTGCCCAGGGATATCGACGCCTACATCATACCCATAAACTGGAATGGTAACAAAGCCTATCTTGTTGTCGGCCTGGAATAAGGTGTGTTACAGAAAAATATCGGGATGGATTTTATCCTTGTAGGCAGGGTTATAAGCATAACGATCAAAATCGTCATAGCCGCATTCCCGCAGAAAAGGTTCATCCAGCAGGGTGTTGCCGCTTAGTCCCTGCCTGCTCACTATTTCGTAGGCGGCGTCCGCCATGATGTCCGGTTTGCGGCAATGATTAAGCATCCCGGGGCCGCCCACGGCAAACTCGATGGCCGCCGTGGCAATCAACGTTGCCGGCCACAGGGTGTTTACCGATATCCCATCCTGTTCAAATTCGGCCGCCATACCCAGGGAAAGCATGGTCATGCCGTATTTGCTGACCGTATAGGGGCTATAATCCTTTAACCATTTAACATCCATATTCACAGGTGGCGAAAGACTTAGAATATGCGCATTTTCCGCTTCTTTAAGATAGGGGTGCGCGGCGCGGGCACATAAATAAACCGCCCGTGCGTTCACCTGGTGCATGCGATCAAATAGTTTTGGCGTGGTTTTTTCCACCCCCGTCAGCGATATGGCACCCGCATTATTGATAAGACCATTAATTCCTCCAAAAGTCTTTACGGCCATCGCCACCATGTTTTCTACTTCTCCGGCAAACCGTACATCGGTTTTAACGGCCAGGCCCCGGCCCCCGGCTTCCTCCACCTGCCGCACCGTTTCCTGAATGGTGCCTTCCAGTTTGGGATGAGGCCGGCCGGTTTTGGCAGCCACGACGATGTTGGCGCCCGCCCCGGCCAATCGCAAGGCAATGGCCCGGCCAATACCGCGACTGGCTCCGGTTATAATGTATGTTTTATCTTTTAATACCGGCATGTCATCCTTTCCGGGAAATATTTTGTACTTTTCCCTTTGCCTATGGTTTTATAAAATTTCGGATCCATTTAATGGATAATTTTTGAATTAAAAACAACGCTAAAAATAAACGAACGAATTCAGGGCAGCTCAAAATAAGATAAGACCGCCTCGCGGGCCTTTTCCACATCCGCGGATCTAATGATACAGCACACCGAGGAAACACTGCTCGAAATACCATAGATGTTAACCCCGGCATTACCGATATAGGAACAAAAACGAGCCGCGATACCCGGTTTTTCCCGGAAATGCGGCCCATAAATGGCAAATGTGGAAACGTCATCTATCCGCTTAATATTAAGCCCGCTGATGTTTCCCGGATTCTCCTTCATATAGGTCTCTACCTCATCCACATAACGGCTTTCAATACAGAGCTGGATTACAAAAAAACCTCCGTCGGTACTGGATTCCGTCAGATATTCCAGATTTATATTCCTCTGAGCGTAAAACTTAAGAATGCTGCCGGCCACGCCCGGTTTATCCTCGGCCTGCGTGATGCGATACAGTGTAAGGCCGTTGTTTAGCATTATACCGCCTATTTTCATGAAGCGGCCTCCGCCGGTAAAAATATGCTAAAGGTACTGCCGCGCCCCGGAGCGGAATCCACTTCGATCCATCCTCCCAGATTATCGACAATTTGCCTTACCAGGCTAAGGCCCAGGCCGCTGCCGCTTTCCGCGTACTCTTTTGCCTCGGCGGAGCGATAAAAAGGATCGAATATCTTTTTCAAATCATCGCCGGCAATGCCGATGCCTTCATCCTGTATGATTACGGCCAGACCTTTCTCTTTTTTTTCGGTGCGGATATGGATAGTGCCCCCTTCCCGGTTATAACGCACGGCATTCCCCACTACATTTCCAAATAGTTTTTGCAGACTGTTTTTATCCGCCAAAATCAGGGGCAGCTCATCGTCAGAATCGGTTTCAAAGCGCATATGTTTATTTTCCGCTACCGGTCTTTCCATCTCAACAACCTGTTTTAACAGCTCTTTAACATCAACATAGCCGGCCGCTTCGTTTTTCCCTTTCGACTGCTCCCATGAAAGTTCCAGCAGCTCCTTTAACATGCCAAGCATCTGCTCCGCGCGGGCCGAGGCGCGTTTAAGCAAATGCCGGGCCCGGTCCGGCAACCCGTTTCCGGCGGAGGCCAGCACCACGTCTATGCTGGTTTTTATGGAAACAACCGGTGCTTTAAGTTCATGGGAAGTATAGCGATAAAAAGAGCTTTTTTCACTTTCCTTTTCCATCAACAGCCTGTTTAGCTGTTTTACTTCCCGTTGGCTTTTCCGGAAAAGTTTCATAAAACTTGTGCATATATGCGTTGTCAGAAAAACGGTTGTTGTAAAAACGGCCACGCTGAGAATATTCAGATACGGGTTTTGATGAAACTGCGCTTCATAAAGACAATTATGGGCGATAAAATGATAAAACTCGGCCCATACAAGAACATTAAACAACAAAAAGACAAATGTTGTGAAAAGATATGGAAGGTTTTTGGGGAAAATAATGCTGCTGATTATGACATGAAAGATATAGAAAAAATATAACGGGTTCTCAACCCCTCCGGTCAGATGGATCAGCCAGGTCAGGATAAGAACATCCACAAGCATATGGACGGAAATAAAGGACAGCTCGCCCATCAGGCTGTAATTCTTTTTAAAGATGTAAATGGCCTGGTATATTAAATTCGAAACGGCCAGCACGATCAGAGTAAGCCAAATCGACTCGTAGTCCAAAAGAATATCCGCGGAACGTGCCAATAGTATCAACAGAAAAAAACCGGCATTGGCCACCCAGCGCCAACGTATGGACCACAAGATGCGCGAGTTGAGCATGGTGGCATTTAACAGGGTAAACTGCGCGCCGAGGCTTTCGCTAAAAGAGAGTTTGCTTTTCATAAATCCCGCTCAATAGCCCAGATGCGCTTTAACCTTCTCCACCAGATGATCCGGGTTTACGGGTTTGTCGATAAACTCCTGCACGGGAAGAAAGGCTTTATCCTTTTCCGGGTCAAAGGAGAAACCGGTCTCCTGACCAACCGCCGAAAGCATGATTATCGGGATATCCCGGGTCTCTTTATGACTTCTCAGGCGGTAAGCCACATGGAACCCTTCGTCCTGCTCGCCCATCATAATATCCAGTAAAATCAAATCGGGATGTTCCTTCAGGGCGCGCTCCTCACCCTTTTTACCGGACTGGGCGTCCAGAACCTCCAGGCCGGCCTCTTCCAGGGTCATGCGCATGGCCTCAACCAGATCGATATCATCATCAATGATAAGCACTTTCTTCTTCATATAACAAAGCCTCCCTGTTAATCAGGTTTAAAATTTCGGGGATTGCTTTTTTTACCGGAACCGAAAGTTCCGTATCAAAAGCGACACGCTCCGGCTGCACACCGATTATTTTACACGGAGCGCACGGGCCCAGTTGCCCGGCCATGCGGTAAACCTCGGCAAAACCAAACCCATGAAGGGAAACATGGCCGGAGACTTCTCCGAGGTTTGCCTCACTTACATCAAATATTTTTACCGATCCCGGAGGCAGATTCATATCCGCGCAGTCCACCAACACAACAGGAATCTCTTCCAGCAAATGTTCCAGAACGGTAAACGCATCCGCGCCGGCATCGATTAACCGCAGGGAATCACCCGTGCTCATGGTTTCCAGAACTTCTATGATCTCCGGCCCAATGGCGTCATCTCCGCGCAGGGCGTTGCCCAGACCAATAACCTTAATCATCGCATTACTCTTCTATAAATTGAACATCCAACATATGCACGGAACAGGAGATACAGGGATCATAAGACCTCACCAGCATTTCCAGCTTATGGGTAATCTCCTCCTTGCTTTCGTCAATAACCTCCGGCACCAGTTTTTTCATATCGTCATCAATATTTTCAAGATTCTGTCCCGTGGGAATAATACAGTTTGCCTTAACAATATTACCCTGACGGTTGTAGGTATAATCATGGAATAAAATGCCGCGCGGCACCTCGGTTGCGGCTATTCCCCGGCCATATTGCGCGGGCGTCTGATTGGGTTTTTCAAAGCGAATACCATCGCTCAACAGCCTGTCCATCAGCATAATGCTGTTTTCAATGCAATGGGCCACTTCCACCAACTGCGCCACCGTATTCATATAGGGATTAAAACAAGGAGCCGAGAGCCCCAGCTTTTTCGCCACTTCTCCGGCAAAGGGGTGCAATTGTTTATGGTTGTTGTTAAAACGGGCAAGAGCGCCCACCATATACGAGCTGCGGTTAAAACGGGCATGCTTGCTGGAAGAATGCGCCACAACAAACTCGTTGGTTATGTCCAGATAGTTTTCCACGGGGTAGGTCCCCGTGTCCGAGGAGCATATCACACCGTCATAAAAAGCGTATTCCTCTTCGGAAGTCAGGCTTATGTATTCCGTCTCCCGGTTAAAGGCGGGAATCTTATCGGCCAGGGAAGCGATAACATCAACGATAAAACGGATATCGGTCATGCCCTCCGTTTTCAGCCTTTCCTGCAAAGCTTTCAATTCCTTTTCCCGGGGCAACATGGTAAAGCCGCCCGGCACGCAACGAATGGGGTGTATGGCCCGGCCGCTGATCACATCCCCGATATCATTGGCCAGCCTTTTCAGCCGCAGGGCGGCCAGAACAACATCCTTATGGGTATTCACCAGCGGGAAGACCGACCCGACCTCTAAAAAGTCCGGCGCGGCCAAAAACAAGGCATGCAGGGTATTGCTTTGAAAAGTGGCGCCGTCGGTAAGGATGCGCCGCAGAATTTTTGTTTGTCCGGAAACTTCCAGACCCAGTGCCTTTTCCGTGGCCTTTAGCGAGGCAATTTGATGCCCCAGTGAGCATATTCCGCATATACGGGAGGTAATTATGGCCACTTCCATAAAGTTACGCCCCTTCAACATCGCTTCAAAAAAACGCGGCGCTTCCACAATATCCAACTCGGCCTTTTGCAATACGCCGTTTTTCATATTGACAACGATGTTGCCATGCCCCTCCACGCGGGTTAAATGATGCACATCTATGTTTAAATCTTTACGCATGACGACACTCCGCTTCATTTACAAGCTTGTTTAGCGATGAATACATCTGCAACTTTTTTCGGGCTTCCTGTTCGGAAAACCCATGTCGCTTCAACATACCCACGGCTCCGGCGATATTGGCGTTGGAAACCAATCCCCGGCACCCGGTACAGTACTGTCCGTTTTCCGGACATATGGCTTCGCATCCGGCGCGGGAAACCGGCCCCAGGCAGAACATGCCCTTATCCAGCACACACTCGTTTTCATGCAGCTTACACTCCACGCATACGGCATGGTCAAATATTTCCGGTTTCCGGCCAAGCACTATGGACTTAAGCACATGCAAAAACTCCGGCGTGCTCATGGGACAACCGCGAATTTCATAATCCACCTTAACATAGGCGCTTACGGGCTGCACCGGCATGGAGGGAAAGAGATATTTATCCTCGCCATAAACCGCCTCCTGCACCCAGTCCGCCGGTTGCAGATTCTTCATGGCGTTAACTCCGCCCAAAACCGCGCAGGAGCCCAGGGAAACCAATACCTTTGCCCTACGGCGTATGTCATAAATCCTTTTAACACAGGTCGGGGTGCTTATGCTGCCCTCAATAAAGGCGACGTCATAGGTATCGGCCGTATCATCCATTGCTTCGCGGAATTCCACAATATCCACCAACTCCAGCAAACTCAACAGATCATTCTCCAGGTTTAGTTTGTTTAACTGACACCCCTCGCAACTGGTAAAATCAAAAAAAGCTATTCTGGGCTTGCTCATACCGCCTCCTCCAGTTGTTTTACCCGTGGATAGTGATATACCGGTCCATCCTGACACACAAAGGTATCGTTAATCTGACAGTGACCGCATTTCCCCACGCCGCATTTCATGCGTCTTTCCAGGGAAAGATAAATATTCTCATCGGGAATGCGTTTTCCCTTAAGGGACATCAGAACAAACTTATACATAACGGGCGGCCCAACCACGGTGACGATTGTATTTTTAACATCCAGTTCCAATCCGGGAATCAGGGTGGTAATGACCCCCACGTTTCCCCGCCATTCTTCCGAAGCCTGATCCACGGTCATGGCAAACTCAACATCTTTCCGTGCCTGCCATATCCTAATTTCTTCCGGGAACAGTAATTCCGATGGATTTCGCGTCCCGTAAAGTATGATAATCCGGCCAAAATCCTCCCTGCGATCCAGTGTATAATCGATCAGGGACTTTAGCGGAGCAAGGCCAATCCCTCCACAAA
Source organism: Calditrichia bacterium (assembly GCA_027006055.1). GTDB lineage: Bacteria > Calditrichota > Calditrichia > Calditrichales > J004 > J004. The sequence continues at coordinate 65,950 of JALTKX010000085.1, forward strand.
CAAAAAGCATATCCTTCCCCTTAAAGGCGCCGGGATCAAAACCGTTGCCAAAAGGGCCCCGAATACCTATCTGACTGCCTTCCCTTAACAGGTGCATCTTATCCGTTAAGCGCCCCGTGGCTCTCACGGTGAGCTCAAACAAAGGGCCGCGCGTGGGCGAGGAGCAGATGGAGATCGGCGCCTCACCGAAGCCGAAAATGGAGACCTCTACAAACTGCCCCGGTTTATGATTGAGAGCCTTTTTTCCAGGCATGCTTATTTCAAAACGTTTTTCACTTTTTGTCAGTGTCTCTACCCGGGTGATGGTGGCAATTTCCGGGCTGTATAAATCTTCCGTGGGTAAGGCAAAGTTTTCCATAATTCCCCCGTTAAATTTTTTCTCTTTTTTGTTTTTCCTCATGATCTGCAATCAGGTCATTGACGATATCCGTCATGCTTATTCCCACGGGACAATAATGGGAACAGCGTCCGCAACCCACACAATGCAGCATTTCCGATTTTGCGGTTATGTACCTGAATTTGCGGTACAAGCGGTGTCGCGTGCGGCGGGCCAGATTACCGCGGAAGTTTTCCCCTCCGGCAACCTCGGCAAAGCTATTCAGCATACAACCGTCCCAATAACGGGTGCGGCTGCCATGCTCGGCGTCCAGTTCCACTTCATCACGGATATCAAAACAGTAACAGGTGGAACAGAGAAGATTGCAGGTACCGCAGCCGACACAAATTTCAGCGTATTTTTCCCAGACTTTCGATTTATAGACATGATCAAAAACGGAAGGAAGGCGGTTATAATGATACTTAATTTTACTTTTGAACCGCAACGGTTCTAATTTCAGTTCTTCCGTATCGGGAACTAAATTTTCTTTATAGCCCTCAAGAAGCTTTTTACCCGTTTCCGTAATTTCCAGTAAAAAATAGCCCGTGTCGTTTTTCAACAGAAAAAGATCAAAGCCTTCGGTATCCTCCACATCAATACCCACGGACTTTGAAAAGTGGCTTTCATCCGGTTCATAGCTTATGCCCACAAAGATGGCATATTTACGCCGGCTGATATAATTGGATTCGCGGCGTCCCTGAGTAAAGCTATAATCAAGGCGCTTAAGCGAGGCCATTTCGTAGGAATGTA
>JALTKX010000086.1 GCA_027006055.1 Calditrichia bacterium
CCGCCGTCATGCGCGAGCTGGCCAGCGGAGTGAACGTTGAAGGTGAGCATATCGTTGATATCGTCGGCACCGGGGGAGATGGCAGTAACACCTTTAATATCTCCACCGCCAGCAGTTTTGTGGTGGCCGCCGCCGGTGGCATCGTCGCCAAGCATGGCAACCGTTCGGTTTCCAGCAAATCCGGCAGCGCCGACCTGCTTGAAGCAGCGGGCGTGAATCTGGATCTTGATTCGGAGCAGGTGGGGCAGTGTATTCGTGAGACCGGCGTAGGCTTCATGTTTGCGCCCAAACATCACAGCGCCATGAAGCACGCCATCGGCCCGCGCAAGGAAATGGCGGTGCGCACGATTTTTAATATCCTTGGTCCATTAACCAATCCAGCCGGCGCGCCCAATCAGTTGCTGGGAGTATTCGCCGATGAACTGGTCGAACCCTTAGCGCAGGTATTAAACAAACTGGGGAGCAATCACGTACTGGTGGTGCACTCGGAAGACGGCATGGATGAAATCAGCATTGGCGCGGCCACCCATGTTGCCGAGCTGAAAAATGGAAAAGTTGAAAGTTATACGATTACGCCTGAACAGTTTGGTCTGAAGCAGAGTGATGTCAGCGCGCTGGCGGTGAATAGCGCCGATGAATCCTTAAACATTATCAATGCGGTGCTGGATAACCAGCCGGGGCCGGCAAGAGATATAGTGATGCTCAATGCGGGCGCGGCCATTTATGCTGCGGATCTGACCGGGAGTCTGGAAGCAGGGATCAAAAAAGCCGATGAAGTCATCGCCAGTGGCGCGGCAAAAGAGAAACTGGCCGCGCTGGTAAAAATTTCGAATAGTTTCTAAAAAATATAAAACTAATCACTGCTGTCCCGTTAATATTATAGTGATATTAGTTAAGTTTTTGATTTTAAGAATATTGGGTTAATCGAAGCCATTGACGACATGAACTTGCGATATTTAAAATTGAAGCCATCCCTTCTCCCTCAGGGACTCTTTTCTGTACCCCCTTGAGGGGTAGAAGGCCAGGATGAGGGGATAAATAATACAATGCGTTACCTTATTCAGATCCCCTCACCCCAACCCTCTCCCAGAGGGAGAGGGAGTTAACGGGACAGCAGTGAAAACTAATGAATAAAACACCCGACATATTAAAAAAAATTATTCAGCGTAAAGCAGAAGAAGTTGCCGAGCGTAAGAATAGTATTTCACAGGCCGAGCTGGAAAAACACAGTCAATCTGCGTTGCCTGTGCGTGGCTTTGTTATGGCGATCAAAAATAAAATCGAGCCTGGGCGGGCGGCGGTGATTGCGGAGATTAAAAAAGCCTCTCCGAGCAAGGGCGTGATGCGTGAAAACTTTCAGCCGGCCGAGATTGCCCGATCCTATGAAAAA
>JALTKX010000087.1 GCA_027006055.1 Calditrichia bacterium
AACGTATCGGCGGCAATAATAGCAGGCGGCAAAAGTCGCCGTTTTGGCGCCCCTAAAACCCAGGCGGTTTTAAGGGAGCAAACTCTTCTGGAGCATGCCGTGGACTTTGCCTACACCCTGAGCGGCCGCGTGCATATCATTGGCGATCTCGCTTTTCCGGCGCGGCCGGGGCTTTCCATTCATAAGGATATTGTCAGCGGGTGCGGCCCGGTCTGCGGTATCTACACCGCCCTGCATTTTCTGGAAAACGACTGGCTGGCGGTTATGCCGGTGGATATGCCCGCCCTGCATCCTTCCATTTACCGTTTTCTCTATCCCCTGGCCCGCTATGGCCGTCCGGTTGTGGCCCGCTCGCACAAGGGCCTGGAGCCGTTGGTCAGTTTATGGCCGCGCGCCGCCCTTGCCGCCTTTGAACAGGCCATCGCCCAAAAACAGTACCGCCTTTATAAAATCCTGGAACAACTTAAGGCCGTGGAAGCGCCTCTGGTGCAGTCCATGCCGGATTATGACCCGGAGTGGTTTGTCAATATAAATTACAAACAGGATCTGGCGCGGCTGATACAGGGAAAAAGCGCCGCCGGTCAGAAATTTTAATCCAGCATAAAAAACCTTGTATTTTGGCCTGCCGTGATAGACGGGCCGCTATCTTTTTTACTTTCCTCTTTGTAAGAACAAATCCAATTTATGCTTTTCTTTATAGATTTATCTTTGTAAATTATTAACAATTCATCTCCGAGCCGAAGTCTCTACGTTTGTTGGCAGCAAATAGGAGACCAGGCCGATAGGGCGCTGTTGGAAACGGCATCGCCTCCCGAACTTGGAAAGGAGCCCATAACATGCCCCCCTTACACCTTTTGCCGGCCGCGGAAAGCGCTGAACGCTCCGCCCTGGTCGATCCCTATGGCCGTGCCATCACCTATTTACGTCTGGCGCTCACCGATCTTTGTAACCTGCGCTGTACCTATTGCATGCCCGCCGCGGGCTTGCCCAAGCTGGGGCACAACGCCCTGATGCGCTATGAGGAGCTGAACCGCCTGCTGGCCGTGCTTATCCCCGCCGGTATCCGCAAGGTACGTATTACCGGAGGCGAGCCCTTTGTGCGCAAGGGCAGCATGGATTTTATCCGCGCCCTTCCCCGGCGTTTCCCCGGGTTGACGTCGGTAAATATCACCACCAATGGCATAGACCTCGCCCCCCGGCTGGAGACCTTGAAAAAAGCGGGCATTCATAATCTGAACATCAGCCTGGACGCGCTGGATAGGGAGCTGTTCCATGCCATCACCCGTCGCGACCATTTTGAGCGGGTAATGGAAACGATTGCCCGGGCCCGGGCCCTGGACTTTCATATAAAAATCAATGTGGTACTGATGCGCGGGGTGAACGAGA